>CANSWW010000112.1 GCA_947650845.1 uncultured Lachnospiraceae bacterium | reverse complement strand
AGCAGCTGGTGCTGGACAACAAGGCGTTGTTCATGCCCAACGGCACCTGGATCGTAGGCGAGATGGCGGAAGCTCCGAGAGCCGACGGCTTTAAGTGGGGCATGACCGCTCTGCCGGCCGTGCAGGCAGGCGGCGACGGCTACAGCTACACCTGGTTTGAGCAGGCCTGGATCCCGGGCGGCTCCGAGCATCAGGACGAAGCGAAGCAGTTCATCGCGTTCCTGTACAGCGATGTGGCTTGCGCAATCTTTGCGAAAGCCGGCGCAATCCAGCCCGTGCTGAATATCGCTCAGACGCTGGAAGGCGACAACCAGATGTTCTACGCGATTTATGACAACGGCGCCAAAGCGGCCATGGGCAACTTTGCGGCGTATGACAGCGGCGTGATCGGCGTAAGCAACCGCGAAGTGTGGTTCGATCCGGTGAACTCCCTGGTATCCGGCAACATGACGCAGCAGGATTGGATCGACGGAATCAAAGAAGTGAACGACCAGATGCGTGCAAACCTGGTTCAGTAACCGAAAAGACCTGACAAGTGAATGAGAAAACGGCGGTGGCATGCTGCTCACCGCCGTTTTTTTAAAAGAAACAAAGGTGTCCCATGATGTCCTGGAAATGCGGACACAAACGAAGAAATGCAAAGGAGGGGTTGGATCTATGAAAAAACGGTCGGGCCGCAATGGGTTTATTTTCCTGTGTGCGGCGCCAGCAGTGATCCTGTTCACTGTTTTTATGATTATTCCTACGATTAACGTATTCAGAATGTCCCTGTTTAAGCGCAGCGCGTATTCCACGACCGAGGACTTTGTCGGCCTGGAGAATTTTACAAGGCTGATGAGCGACGCCAATTTTATCCGCTCGATGCAGAATACGATCCTGCTGATCGTGGTGGTGACGATTGTCACGTTTGCCTTTGCGCTGGTGTTTGCCGCGATCTTAACAAGGGAGAAGATCAAGGGGCAGAATTTCTTCCGCATTATCTTCTATATTCCGAATATCCTGTCGGTGGTCGTCATTTCCGCGATTTTCAGCGCGATCTACGACACGAACAACGGTACGCTGAACAGCCTTCTGTCGCTGTTTTCGGGAGAGACGGTAGCGATCCTCTGGAAGGGGGAGAACATGGTTATGCCCAGCCTGATTATCGCCATGGTGTGGCAGGCCATCGGCTACTATATGGTCATGTACATGGCTTCGATGGCCAGCATCCCGCAGAGTTTGTATGAGAGCGCGGGTTTGGACGGCGCGGGGCGGATCACGCAGTTTTTCCAGATCACCTTGCCGTTAATCTGGACCAATATCCGCACGACGCTGACGTTCTTTATCATCAGTACGATCAATATGGCGTTTTTGTTTGTCAAGGCCATGACCTCCGGCGGCCCCAACGGCGCTTCCGAGGTGGCGCTGTCGTATATGTATAAGCAGGCTTATACCAATTCCTCCTACGGGTATGGTATGGCGATCGGCGCGCTGGTCTTTATCTTCTCCTTCGGCCTGTCGGCGCTGGTCAATGCGGTTACAAAGCGTGAACCGCTGGAATTTTAAGGAGGGATGGCGATGGAACAGACGAAAAAATCTTCGGCCGAAAGGCTGTATAAAGCATTTATCTATGTGGCGCTGATTACGCTGGCCATCACGATCCTGATCCCGGTGGCCTGGGTCTTTATGGCGTCGATCAAGGAGAACAGCGAGTTTTACGGCAATCCGTGGGCCATGCCGGCCGGCTTTTACTTCCAGAATTTCATCGATGCCTGGGGAAAAGCCCGGATGGGCGAGTACATGATGAACTCGGTCATGGTCACGGCGCTGGCGCTCTTAATCCTTCTGGTCGTGGCGCTGCCGGCGGCCTATGTCCTGTCCCGGTTTGAGTTTAAAGGGCGTAAGTTCCTCAACGCGGCTTTTATGGGCGGCCTTTTTATCAATGTAAATTACATTGTAGTGCCGATCTTTCTGATGCTGGTGGACGGCGATAAGTTTTTGAAGGGGATATTTGAAAAGGGCTTTTTGCTGAATAATGTCTTTGTGCTGGCAGTGGTTTACGCCGCTACGGCGCTGCCGTTTACGATCTATCTGCTGTCCGGTTATTTTTCAACGCTGGCGCATGACTATGAAGAGGCGGCTTACATCGACGGGGCCGGTTATGGAACGACGATGGTGAAGATCATCTTCCCGATGGCGCAGCCGTCCATTATCACGGTTATTCTGTTCAATTTCCTGTCTTTCTGGAATGAATATATTATTGCCATGACGTTGTTGTCCGATCCCAAGGGCGGTAAGACGCTGCCGGTAGGCCTGATGCAGCTGACGCAGGCGCAGCAGTCGGCGGCCCAGTACGGCCAGCTCTATGCGGGCCTGGTGCTGGTCATGCTGCCGACATTGATCCTCTACATCTGCGTACAGAAAAAGCTGACGCAGGGCATGACTCTGGGCGGACTGAAAGGGTAAGGTGGTCCTATGAAATTCTGGAAGGAGCATGCAAGTTTACGTATTACGATCATCGCCGTGTTTTTTGTGGTCGGTCTGGCGCTGGTGATTGGCGGCTGGAAAATGACGGGGAAGCTGGCGGGACTGGGGATTATGCTGGCAGGCCTGGTCTTGCTTTTGGCGGCGATCCTGGTGTATAATAAACCGTTCGAGGATCCGAAGCGATAGTTCGGAGGATACAAAGGGGAGGGGCGGCTGCGGCCTGAGACCGATCGGGTCTGCGGCAGGCCCCGGACAAAAACAGATTGCCGAGGTACTGTATAATGAAGGAACAGACAGAAAGCAGAGGAAGAGTTACCATCCCTACGGATGTGGATGTGGTACCGGAGACACTGGAGTTGTTAAAACGATGGGGGGCGGACGCGATCCGCGACTGCGACGGCACGGATTATCCCGACGCCCTGAAGGCGGTGGAGGCCAGGGTATATTCAACGTACTATACGACCAGAAAGGACAATGCCTGGGCAAAGGCGAATCCGGACGAGGTGCAGCAGTGCTATATCATGACCGGTTTTTACATGGCAGAGGAGGAGGCGCTGCGCATTCCGTTGATGGCGGGGATCAGCCGGGAACTTTTAAAAGTCAACACCAGGGACGATATAAAGCGCTGGTGGGAGGTCATGGACCGCACGGCCGGCGTGCCGGTGGCGCCGCAGGAATGGGAGTACGAAGAAGAAAGCGGCTGTGTGGTTTTGCGGACGCCGGCGCCCTGGCATGAGTACACGGTGAGTTTCCTGGCGTACCTGATCTGGGATCCGGTACATATGTACAATGCGGTAATCAATGACTGGCAGGGGGTGGAGCACCAGATTACCTTTGACGTGCGCCAACCCAAGACGCATGCCTATACGCTGGAGCGCCTGCGCCGTTTTGCAGAAGAGCATCCGCATGTGGATGTGATCCGTTATACGACGTTTTTCCACCAGTTTACGTTGATTTTTGATGAGCTGAAACGAGAGAAATACGTGGACTGGTATGGGTATTCGGCTTCGGTTTCGCCTTATATCCTGGAGCGGTTTGAAAAAGAGGCGGGCTACCGGTTCCGGCCGGAGTATATCATTGACCAGGGATACTATAACAACCAGTACCGGGAGCCGAGCCGCGAATACAAAGATTTCATGGCGTTTCAGCGCCGCGAGGTGGCGGCGCTGGTGCGGGAATTGGTGGATCTGACCCATGAACTGGGCAAGGAAGCAATGATGTTTCTTGGCGACCACTGGATCGGCACGGAGCCGTTTATGGAGGAATTTTGCACGACCGGCCTGGACGCGGTCGTGGGCTCGGTGGGCAACGGCGCGACCTTGCGTCTGATTGCCGACATCCCGGGAGTGCGCTATACGGAGGGACGTTTCCTGCCGTATTTCTTCCCGGATACCTTCCATGAGGGCGGCGATCCGGTGAAGGAGGCCAAGGAAAACTGGGTGACGGCCCGGCGGGCGATTTTGCGCAAGCCGATCGACCGGATCGGCTATGGCGGTTATCTGAAGCTGGCCTGCAAGTTCCCCGCGTTTATCGACTATGTGGAGAGCGTATGCCGGGAGTTTCGCGAGTTATACGAAAATATCCGCGGGACGGAAAGCTACTGCCACAAGCGTGTGGCCGTCTTAAACAGCTGGGGGCGCATGCGTTCCTGGGGCTGCCATATGGTGCATCATGCGCTGTACCAGAAGCAGAATTACAGCTATGCCGGCGTGATTGAGGCCCTGTCGGGCGCGCCTTTTGAAGTATCGTTTATTTCCTTTGACGAGGTGCGTGAGAACCCGGCGGTTCTTGACCGGGTGGATGTGCTGATAAACGTCGGGGACGGCGATACGGCGCATACCGGTGCTGCGGTGTGGGAGGATCCGAGGATTTCTTCGGCAATACGGCGTTTTATCCATGAGGGCGGCGGCTTGATCGGCGTCGGCGAGCCTTCGGGCCATCAGTATCAGGGACGTTACCTGCAGCTGGCGGCGGCGTTGGGCGTGGAGAAGGAGACCGGCTTTACGCTGGGCTACGATAAATATAACTGGCAGGAGCACAGGGATCATTTTATCCTGGCGGACTGTGAAGGCGAGGTTGATTTCGGCGAGGGAAAGAAGAATATCTATGCGCTGGAGGGGACCGAGATCCTGGTGCAGCGCGACAAAGAGGTACAGCTGGCCGTACATTCGTATGGGAAGGGACGTACCGTATACATTTCCGGTCTGCCGTACAGCTTTGCAAACAGCCGGCTTTTGTACCGGGCCGTTTTGTGGAGCAGCCACGGCGAGGACGCGCTCTGCCGCTGGTTTTCCAGCAATTATAATGTAGACGTTCATGCTTATGTGAAAAACGGGAAATTCTGTGTGGTCAACAATACCTACGAACCGCAGAGCACCGTGGTGTACAAGGGCGACGGGGAGCATTTCCCGCTTGAGCTTGCGGCGAATGAAATCCGCTGGTATGAAGTGTAGATAAGGGAGAAAGGGCTATAGAAGAACGGGCGCTGCCAAAAAAGCAAAGATGCTTTTGCGCGGCGTCCGTTTTTGTACTTTTTGTCGAACAAACAGGGAAAACCCTGAAAAAATGTGTTATATTTAAAACGAAACTTGTTTTTTCCGCCATAACAAGTATACTTTATCTTAGGACATTCTGCGGCTTGCGTACAGGGGGATGGCAGCCAGCCTTCGGCGGCCGCCTTGAGAAGGGCCGGAAGAATGAATCTGGAAGAAAGAGGTGCGAAAAAGTGAGTGATTCATTGAGTGTGAAAGCATCACCCCGTATCAAGACAGGCGCCCAGTGGGGGACGCTGATGTTTGATATGGAAATTGCGCTGCTGCCGGTGGTACTGTTTGCCGCATACCGCTTCGGCTTTGGCGCGATCAAGGTAATCATGGCATCCGTGTTGGCCTGCGTGCTGACCGAATGGCTCTATGATGTCTGTCTGAAGAGAAAAACCGGCATTACGAACGGTACGGCGGTCGTTACCGGCCTCTTGCTGGGCCTGACGCTGCCTTCGGACATAAACCTGTATGTGCCGGTGATCGGCGGCATCTTTGCCACGCTGATCGTGGTGCTGTTATACGGCGGCTATGGCCAGCATTTTATGCAGCCGGCGTTAGCCTCCCGCTGCTTTTTGCTGATCAGCTTTGCGGATGAGATGACTACATATACGGTAGACGGTATTTCCTCCGCAACTCCTTTGACCGTGCTGCAGCAGGGCGGCGCTCCCAGCCTTTTGGATATGTTTTTGGGGAATATCAACGGTTCGATCGTTGAGGTGTCTACGATCGCCGTCTTGATCGGCTTTGCCTATCTGATCGTGCGCAGGGCCGTAAAGCTGATCCCGCCGCTTGTGTACGTCGTATCCTTTGTCCTCTATATGGGACTGTTCGGCGGCCACGGCTTTGATATGAGCTTTATCGGCGCGCAGATTTTGGGCGGCGGCTTTATCTTCAGCGTGGCCTTTTTCGCCAGCGATATCGTGATCAATCCGCGCACGGCGGCCGGGCAGGTGATCTACGGCGTGCTTTTGGGCGTTCTGACCGGCGTCTACCGCACGATGGGCTTTGCCCCGGAGAGCGTTTCCTACGCGATTATCTGCTGCAACCTGCTGATCCCGCTGATTGACAAGTTCCTTCCCGGCAAAGTAAAGGAGGCGGCCTGATTATGGATATGAAGAAGATTTTGAAAGATACGGCAGTCCTTCTGGTGATTACGCTGGTTTCCGGTTTGCTCTTAGGCCTGGCCTACGAGGTGACGGACCCGATCATCACCGCCCGCAAGGAGGAGGAGAAGGCGGCGTCCTACCGCGGCGTATTTACCGAAGCGGCCAGCTTTGAGAGCCGTGAGGAGCTGCTTGCCGAGGCGGCCACTGTCCTGGAGGGCAGCGGCTACAATGCGCAGGTTACCGACGTGATGGCGGCCCTCGATGCTTCCGGCGCGGTGATCGGCTATGCAATGAGCATTTCCACGAGCGGCAGCCAGGGCGAGATCGTCATTGCCTACGGCTACGGCGTCGACGGGACCTCGATGGGCATCGATATCCTCACGAGCAGCGAGACCTCGGGCCTTGGCTCCAAGGCCAGCGAGCCGGAGTTTAAGGATCAGTACGCGGGCAAGGCTGTGGAGAGCTTCAGCGTTACCAAGAGCGGCGCGACGAGCGACTCCGAGATCAATGCCATCAGCGGCGCGACCATCACCAGCAACGCGGTGACGACGGCGGTCAATGCCGGCATCGTCTTTGGCGGTTACTGTGCAGGAAATTAACGAGGGGAGGAGAGAAAAGATGAAAAACAAACATCTGGATGCAATTTACAATGGCATTATCCGTGAAAACCCCATCTTTGTCCTGATGCTGGGGATGTGCCCGACGCTGGCCGTGACGACGAGCGCGATTAACGGCGCCGGCATGGGCGTTTCCACGACGGTGGTGCTGATACTGTCCAATATGCTGATTGCCGCTCTTCGGAAGATTATTCCCGACGGCGTGCGGATGCCGGCCTACATCGTGGTCGTGGCGACCTTCGTAACGCTGGTTGACTTTATTATGGAAGCGTTTACCCCGGATTTGTACGGCGCTTTGGGCCTGTATATTCCGTTGATTGTAGTAAACTGCATTATCCTGGGCCGTGCGGAGGCCTATGCCTCCAAGAACACCGTCACCATGTCGGCCTGCGACGGTATCGGCATGGGGATCGGCTTTACGATCGCCCTGATCGTCATCGGCCTGGTGCGTGAGTTCCTGGGCGCCGGCACGGCGTTCGGCGTCACGATCTATGAGGCCAGCAGCGTGTTTGAGCCGATCGCCATCATCACCAAGGCGCCGGGCGCGTTTTTGGTGCTGGCGATGTTAGCGGCTTTGCAGAATAAATTTAAGATGAAATCGGCCACCAACGGCGTAAACGGCGGCGAGGAAAAAGGCTGCGCCAGCGACTGCGAGTCCTGCGGCGGCCAGTGCCAGTAAGGGAGGAGAGTAGAT
Source organism: uncultured Lachnospiraceae bacterium (assembly GCA_947650845.1). Lineage (GTDB taxonomy): Bacteria > Bacillota > Clostridia > Lachnospirales > Lachnospiraceae > RGIG7193. Next base: position 1,365 of record CANSWW010000112.1, on the reverse strand, counting down.
TATGCAGGAATTGATTATTATTGCGATTACGGCGGCGCTCCTTAGCAACGTGGTATTGAGCCAGTTCTTGGGCATCTGTTCCTTCCTGGGCGTTTCCACCAAGACGGACGTGGCCGTGGGAATGGGCGGCGCGGTCGTATTCGTGATTACCGTAGCTTCGGCCGTAGCCTTTGGCCTGTACCAGATCCTCGATATGCTGGGCCTGCAGTACCTGGATACGATCGTGTTTATCCTGGTCATCGCGTGCCTGGTGCAGATCGTGGAATCCTTCTTCAAGAAATTCGTCCCGTCCCTGTACAAGGCCCTGGGCGTGTACCTGCCGCTCATTACGACGAACTGCGCCGTGCTGGGCGTGGCTTTAACGAACGTGCAGAACAAGTATGATTTCTGGCAGAGCGTGATCTGCGGCTTCGGGACGGCGGTCGGTTACCTGATTGCGATCGTGATCCTGGCCGGTATCCGCGAAAAGACAGCGAACAACGACGTGCCGGCTCCCTTTAAGGGATCCCCTATCGTTATGATTACGGCCTGCCTGATGGCAATCGCTTTCTATGGCTTTGCCAATCTGGCGATTTAAAGAAGGGGGGACAGAGACGTGACGGGAATTGTTATGGCTATCAATTTTATGAACGTTGTCACGGCCACGGTGATGGTCGGCAGCGTCGGCCTGGTGATCGGCTTGCTTTTGGGCGTCACCGGCCATATCTTCCGCGTGGAGATCGATCCCAAGCAGGCGGCGATCCGTTCCTGCCTGCCGGGCAACAACTGTGGCGGCTGCGGCTATCCGGGCTGCGACGGCCTGGCGGCGGCAATCTTTAACGGGGAAGCGCCTGTGAATGCCTGCCCGGTCGGCGGCGCGGCCTGCGCGGCCAAGATCGCCGAGGTGATGGGCGTGGAGGCCGGCGACGTGCCGGCGGCCGAGGGGAAGAAGGCCTTTGTCATGTGTAAAGGCGACAACGACACCGCGGTTCTCAATGAGAAGGGCCGCAAGGTCTGCAAATACGGCTGTATTGCCTGCGGCCTCTGCGCGAAGGCCTGCGCCTTTGACGCGATCCATGTGGTGAACGGCGTGGCGGTCGTGGACCGTGAGAAGTGTGTCGGCTGCGGCGCCTGCGCGGCGAAGTGCCCGAAGAAGATCATCGAGCTGGTGGCAGAGTCGAAGGAGCATATGGTGGCCTGCAGCAACCACGATACCGGTAAGGAGGTGCGCGCAGTCTGCAAGGCCGGCTGCATTGCCTGCGGCATGTGCGCGAAGAACTGCCCGGAGGGAGCCATCACGGTAGAAGAGAACCTGGCTCAGATTGACTATGAGAAATGCACCAACTGCGGCACCTGCAAGGGAAAATGCCCGGTGAAGGTCATTTC
>CANSWW010000111.1 GCA_947650845.1 uncultured Lachnospiraceae bacterium | reverse complement strand
TTCTGCCCAAAACACAATGGTCGTATCGCCCAGCGTGAATACATAGTCTTTTTGTGAGAGTAAATGATTCAGGGCTGTCGTATAGGCGAACATGGCATATCGTCCGACCGGCGCATTGTAGCTCTGTTCTTTTGCGTAGGATTCAAATGCGGGGGCATTGAAGGATACGAGCATTGCGCCGCTGGATTGCGCTCCCTGGACTCCTTTGACCACGCTATGTGTGCGGGCGATTTCATCTTGTTTTCCGGTTACAAGGCAAAGCTTTTGGTCTTGGCTTTCATTTTTGTTAAAGTTTTGCCAGGCAGTGCGTACCGTTTCGTCTTTTTGGACATACTGGCCGCTAACGCGGAAAACCAGATTTTCTCCGGCTGTTATTTCGTCCCATTTTGCTGCTATTTCTATATTTTCTCTGGCTTTTTCCGGCGTCCAGCGTTGGAAGAAGCGTTTGACGGCCAGGGCTGCGGTGCTTTCTGCTTGTTCCAGTACGCGCAGATGCTGTTCTTTTGCTGCCTGAAAGCGCAAATGGGAAGCTTGGTCTGCTCCCTGGGCGCTGATTCCCAGCAAATATTTGGCATTGTCGCACAGAAAATTGGCGGCAATTCCTGAGGAACGTGTGAGCATCTGCGGCACTTCGAGCATGGAAGGCGCCAGAATTTCTTTTTTTCCTCTTGTTTCCGGCCTTTTTAGAGAAAGGGTGCCGATCAATTCGCCTTCTGCATTGAGTTCTAAGGCGTATGCGACTTTTGCCTGGCACCAGCCTGGCTTTGATACTTTGTCTTGCCCTGCCAGCGCTTCATAGTGTTGCACCAGTTCTTGCAAAATCATCGTACCACCTCACATTCCCGCAAGTCCAGGACGCCGCCGCGCATGACCGCCCGGAAAAACATCGGCTGTATGTTTTGGGGGTCGGAATAGTCTAAATCGTACAGCATCAGTCCCAGATCGCGTATCTCCTCTGCCGCATAGGCTGTCGTAAGCGTTTCTTCTCTCCATAAGGAGAAGTGCGCCGGAAATTCGCGGCAGCCGAAATAGGGCTGGTGGAAGCATTCGCCGCGTTTTAGCCGCCGCATGATGATGTCTTTGAATTTTCCTGGGTTGTCGTTTGCATTGGCTTGTTTGGTTATTTCGAAGTGCGCTTCGATGCAATAGGATACGTCTTTCAGAATCATGGAGGCCCGCTGGACGATTTCGGATTTTGTGTTCAGATATAGTTCCTTGGGCGCGCCGTTGTAGGCGGAGAGGGCGTTGCTGGCGGAGATTTTGCTTTTTACTTCGTTTCGCCGCACGGATGTGAATATGATTGGGTTTAGGACATGTATGCGGTCGATGACCCATTTTAGGCCGGGGTGCCAGTAGATTGCTTCCAGGATGCCGCGGGCGGCGGATGGGGTGATGACGTCGTAGCTGTAGCGCTCTACGCGGAGTTCGGGTCTTGAGAACAGGGCGTAATCGCCCCAGACTTTTATTTTGACTCCTATGCTCATCGGTTCTCCTTTCTTCATTTTTGATTCATATAAATTTTAGCACATTCCACTCATTTATGCAAGAGGTATTTACCTTTTAAGCCAAATCATTCTCAGGCTGAATCACCTTTTTGTATATAATGATAATATAATGAGATAGTATTGTTTTTTCTTTACAATGATATATAATATAGGAGGAAAGCGTTTTGCATATGCACACAGCCGCCGTCCGGGACTCTCTTCCTGATATAATTAGGAAAGAAGTGTTATATTTGGCACAGGCCGTAAACGTTAATTTCCGCATGGACGCCGATTTAAAAAAAAGCATGGAGCAAGCTTGCTCGGAGCTGGGAATGTCAATGACAACAGCATTTACAATCTTTTCCAAAAAAGTAAGCCGCGAAAAACGTATCCCGTTTGAGGTAAGCGTTGATCCATTCTATTCGGAGGGCAATATGCGTTATCTGGAAAAAATCGCCCATGACGTTGCCCAGGGGCAAGCACATTTTGCCGAACATGAGCTTTTGGAGACAGACGATTGAGCAAAATATCCGGGCACCTCGTCATTCTTACAGCAAAGAATGTGGATTGAAATATTTTTGATTCTTATCAAACCCACTCCTCGTGAAAGAGGCTGCTTTGGAGCACATTTGCCGTTTAGCAAGATGCCGTATTCCAATCCTACGCATCTTTGACCGTCCGGCATTCTCCAACGCAGCCTCTTTTCCTCTGTCAATACCAGATATCCCGACCCATCTCCACGTCAATCCGCAGTCCTGTTTCTTCCGAATAGTCCGCTTCATCCCGCAGCATAAACCATTCTTCCTTCCATTCTTCGGCCACCGGCCGCAGCATCCCCGCCCCCTTCAGTCGTTCAAACAGGTTCTGATACACTTCGACGCTGTACTGCCCGGCCCGGCGCATCCGCTGGCGGGACGCCTCCTTTTGGCGCAGCTCTTGCAAAAGCGCCTGCGCCCCGTCCTCCTTCGCGATGAATATGGTTTTTGTCTCCTGTTCGATCAGCTTAAATTGTTTGGCGATTTGCGCAAATACAAAGCCGCCCGCCTCGCATTGCTTCAAAATCTGTTTTTTATCCAGCCCTTCGCCGCGGATGTCATACAGCTGCCGGAAGTAGCCCTCGACTGCCGACAGAGACGCCATATCCTCATACTCGCGCATAACTAATCTGGCCACGTCGATTTGCTGATCCTGCCCGGGAACCTTTCCTGCATCTTCCAGCTGAAATACATAAGTAAAGCTTTCTTCCTTGCTGCGCGTTCCTTCCCGGTTGCAGCGCCCTGCCGCCTGGATCACGCTGTCAATCCCTGCCAGCTGCCGGTAGACGCTTTGAAAATCCAAATCCACCCCGGCCTCCACCAGGCTCGTCGATATCACCAGGCATTTCCCGTCCTCCGCCAACCGACAGCGGATTTCTTCCAGCACGCGTTTGCGGTGGAGCGGGTACATCAACGTGGATAAATGATAGACGCCTTCTCCCTGCAAGGCTTCATAGAGACGGCGGGTTTCTTTTCTGGTATTTAGAATGCACAGCGCTTGCCGTTCCCGGCAAAGCCGCGTCGCAAGCTCCTCCTGCGAAAGCGTCCCCAGCTTGCAAATCTGCGCCCTCTGAAAAAACGCGAACTGTTCCTCCCGGCGCGGGCACAGCTCCCGCACCGTTTTCGCCGTGCTAAAAAGGTTTGTAAGCGCCGGCTGAGTCGCGGTGCACAGAACCACGCTCGCATTATAATGCGTGGCCAATTCCTCAAGCGCCGCCACACAGGGTTTTAAATAATCGTTTGGCAGCATTTGTACTTCATCCAACAAGATCACGCTGTTTGCCAGGTTATGGAGCTTCCGGCATTTCGAGGATTTGTTGGAAAAGAGCGATTCAAAAAACTGCACGTTCGTCGTCACGACCACCGGCTTGTCCCAATTCTCCGCCGCCAGCTGCATCGCCCGCAGCTCCTCTTCGTCCTCATACTCCACGCCGCTGTGATGCTCCAGTACATTTTTTTCGCCCAAGATATCCCGAAACACCGCGGCATTCTGCTCGATAATGCTTGTATAGGGAACGACGTACACGATCCGTTTTCTGTCATGCTTTACCGCGTGCCGCAGGGCAAAAGCCAATGAGGCAACGGTCTTTCCGGCGCCGGTCGGCGCTGTCATGCGAAAAATCCCCGGCTCCTGATCCCCCATTTGAATGCAGTGCCTTAAAATCTCGCTTCGCCTGCCGTTTATCGTATCCTCTTCCGTATTTTCAAGCCATTTCCCGATCCGCAGCCGCAACCTGTCCCACAACACCGGCAAAGACTCCCCGGCGTCCCGCCCGCTCTCACCGTTTTGCATAAAACGTTCCGTATCCAGATAATCCGCGTCTACCAGGCAGGAGTAAAGCATGCGGATAAAAAAGCTCATAGTAAAGCCCGCCGTTTCCGGGTTCGTCATAGCAAAAAATGGCGTACGCAGCGCAGGAACCGCCACTTCCCGCCGGTAAGCGCCGTATTCCTCCAGCCGCTTTTTCATCCTGCCGCAATAGCTGGCGCAAGTGCCCTCGTCCGAAGTCCCGCCCGTATCGGAAAGCCCGGCATGATGCCCGGCAATGCAGTATCCGAGCGCCCCATAGAAGCCGCCTTGCTCCTCGCACACTCTCGCGCCCGCCGTCGCGTGATCGACCTTTACCGCGCTGCCTCTGAGCCGTTCCTGGAATTTTTCACTGTACTTTCCGATATCATGCAAAAGCCCGCAGCACTCCCCCCAATCCCTGAAGCCAAACTCCGCCGCAAATTGCCCGGCGAGCCGGGATGTTCCCTTTAAATGGTCGATTAAGGATTGTTCCCGCTTCCCATCTCCGCTGATATGCGCCAAATATTTTGTGGTTTCATTTGTTCGTCCCATACGCTTCTCCCGGTTTTAAAATGTTTTCTATTATTTTATCCTTTGCCCTACCTTTCTTTTTTACCCGCTTTCAGCAAAATGTCGCCATTGCATCCCCCTCCATATTATACATTTTTAGATACAGTTACAAAACCAACTTTCCATCAGGTAATTCCGTAAACTATATATTACCTTCTCGTATAGACCAAATCCGTCATACCATTATAGGATCGTGTCGTAAGCAGCCTTAACCGAATCTTATGCTTCACATTTTCAAAAAGCCGGATACCAGAGCCTAACAGGACTGGAATAACCGTAATGTAATAGCAGTCAATCAAGTCCTCATTTACCAACTGCCAAACAATATTTGCCCCGCCGCATATCCAAATATTTTTTCCGTTTTCTTCTTTTAGCCTTTCCACCAAATCAGCAGGGTTCCTATTTACAAAGCGGATTTTTTCAGAAGGGACTTGCTCCCTGTGTGTAATCACATACGTTATAAAATCATTATATACCCACTCTTTGGGCGAGAGCTCTGTCACAATCTGATGATATGTATTCCAGCCCATTAAAACCGTATCAATATTTTTTACAAATTCGGAATACGCATCAATGCTCCCGTTATCGCTTCCCTGCCCTTCCAGCCAACCGACGCCTCCCTTGCTGTCCGCAATATATCCGTCAAGGCTCATCGCAATAAACAACCAGATTTTTCTCATGCCCTTTTATCTCCCTAAACCTTCTTACGCGCAGCCCCTCTGCCTGCCGGCGCTTCATAATATCCGACGCATTTATACTCAAAAAATCAAACTAATACACTCTGAAACGCTCCCTACCACACAACTCCCGCACAAAATCCAGAAAATCGCAAACCACCTGCGACGCATCCTTCTGATATAACAGCCCATACGGCAACGCATACTTCCACTCGCAAGGAATCGTCACCAAATCAGGATGGATATCGTGCCAGCAGGCAGGCGTTTGCAGCAAAAAGCCTTTGACAACACACATACTAAAAACCGATAAATGATACCAATCCACATCTACCACATGGACGCCGCCTGCCAGCGCTTCTTCCCTCAGCCGATCCAACACTTCCGACATACCCGGTTCAATCGTAACAAGCGTCCTCCCCCGCAGGTCGCAGGGGCTCAAAAACCGGCGGGACGCCAGCTCATGCCCTCTTGGGACGGCGCAGGCAATGGGAACGGTACACAATTCAAGAAATTCCATTTTCTTCTGCCAATATGAATCAAACAGAAGGCTTTCAATGATATCAACTTCTTCATAAGCTTTTTCAGACAACAGCTCCTTCATTTTAACTTGCGGCTTCTCCTCCCCGGTATTATAACGCATCCACAGCTCATAAAACAGGCGGCATTTTGACAATAACGCCGTCCCTACACAGATTTCCTGCGGATTCCCCTGCCCCAGCCAATGCAGCTGGCGGCGGATCGCCCTGCTGGCCTCAATAAAAGCCGGCCCCTCCTGGCAAAGGTATTCCCCCGCCGCCGTAACACAAACGCCCCGTTTAGTGCGGGTTAGAAGCTTTACCTGCAAATCAGCCTCCAGGCTGTTCATCTGCTGTATTACGGCGCTGGGGGTAATGTAAAGCGCCTGGGAAGCCTTTGAAAAGCTCCCCAATTCCACCACCTTTAAAAACGTCTCCAACTGCCTGTTATGCATTTCCCCCTCCCCGCCTTTCCCGGTATCCGCCGTTTCACTTATAAGGATAGCCTTATAAAGATTATAATAAATTCCCGCTTCCGCCGCAAGCCTTTTTGTGGAATAATGACCGTGAAAAAACAAACCAATAACCCCCAAAGCGTGTGTAATATGCCCTGAGAACACGGGCAGAAAAAGAGGAAACACCGCAAAGGTGTACCATTATGCCCTGAGAACACAGGCAAAAAGGAGGAAACACCGCAGGGGTGTACCATTTATGCCCTGAGAACACGGGCAAAAAGGAGGAAACCATGAGCAAGAACATTTCACGACGAGACTTTTTACGCGGAGCCGCCGCCGGGGCGCTCGGCCTGGCCGCAGTCGGCCTTACCGGATGCCAGGCTCCCGCCGCATCCGCCGCCACGCCGGCTAACACAACCGCCGCCGATCCTGCCAGCGCTGCCGAAACACCGGCCGCCGGCACCGCGGCCGCCGGCGGCACTTACACGCCAGGCGCCTACTCCGCCACGGTCAAAGGCTATTCCAGCTACATTACCGCCACCCTCACCTTTGACGCCGCCTCCATCACCGACTGCGTCATCGACGCCGCCGGCGAAACCGAAGGCATCGGCCAGGCAGCCGCCGCCGAGATGGCCTCGCTCATCGTCGAAAGCCAATCGGCCGACGTAGTAAGCGCCGCCTCCGCCGCCATCACCGTCCCCGCCATCCAAAAAGCCGTCAACAACTGCATCGCCCAGGCCCAGGGAACCGCCCAGCCACTCAATGAAAACGCCGGCGACGATTCCGGCGACCCCGACGACTGGCTGGGAACCGCCCCCGAAATCTCCGATTCCGAGATTTCCTCCACTCTCGATACCTCCCTGCTGATCATCGGCGCCGGCAACGGCGGCATGATGGCAGCCGCCACCGCAGCCGAAGCCGGCCTCGATTTCATGATCTGCGAACAAAACGCCGCCATGGGCGATACGCGCCACTGGATCGGCGCGCTCGACACCAACGCCATGAAAGACGCCAATGTCACCATCCAAAAAGACCGCCTTCTCAACGAAATTGCCCGTTACGCATCCTACAAATGCGATATGGACGTCATCAAAATGTGGATGGACAACAGCGCAGAGATGGTTTCCTGGCTGGAAAGCTTAGGAATGGTTCCCTCCCTCCATATTGCCCCCGAAAGCCATGTCGGCGGCAATAACATGGAATACTATGTGCCCTCCATCTGGCACACAATCGACCTGCCCGAAGGCAGCAAGGCCGACTCCCGCAACGCCTTCCTGGAAGAATACATTCAGCAAAAAGGCTATGAAATCAGCTACTCCATGACGCTCGTGCGCCTGGTACAAGAACCCTCCGGCAAAGTAACCGGCGCGATTTTCACAGACGCTAACGGCGCTTACGTCAAAGTCAACGCCGACAACGTCATCCTCGCCACCGGCGGTTACCCCGGCAACCCGAAGATGGTCAAAGCCCTGGCCCCCATCATCAACGAATGCGTCACCGCCAACAGCTACTACGCCCCCGATACCGGCATGGGCATCCGCGCCGGCATCTGGGCCGGAGCCAAAATGGACACCGAATGCGCGCCCATGATCTTCGACCGCGGTATCGTAGCCCCCGGCGTAAAGGCCGGCTACATAGACGACGGCCACGGAAACCTTGTATTCCCCGGCACCATGGGCCAGTACATACTTGGCACGCAGCCATATTTAAAAGTCAATAAAGAAGGCAAACGCTTCGCCAACGAATCCTGCCCCTACGACTTCCTCAATTTCGCCGCATCGCTGCAAACCGACGGCGTATACGCCGCCATCCTGGATTCCGACGTCACACAAGACATTATCGACTACGACCAGTACGGCTGTGCGCAAATCGCCGTCGATATGGCCCACGGAGACGCCGTCATCCCCACGCTGGAAGCCGAAATCGCGTCTGGCCTGGTCTTTAAAGCCGACACGATCGAAGAACTCGCCGCGCAGATGGGGCTTCCCGCCGACACGCTAACCGCCACCGTCGCCCGCTACAACGAGCTGTGCCAAAACGGCGCCGACGATGACTTTGGCAAAGAAGCCTACCGGATGCACTCCCTCGACACCGCCCCCTTCTACGGCTATTATATGGGCGGCAGCCTCCTCACCACCTGCGACGGCCTGCGCATCAACCGTAAATGCCAGGTCTACGACACAGCGCATCAAGTCATCGAAGGCCTGTACTGCATAGGCGACTGCTCCGGCAGCTTCTTCAGCGGCAACTACCCCGAATACTTCGTAGGAGTCGCCGTCGGCCGCACGATGACACAAGGACGGTACGCCGTAAAAGCAATTCTAGGCGAAGAATTCTAAAACGGTTTTTTCTAAAAAATCCGATCCCAAAAGGCGGCATGCTCCCCAAACAGGATGCATGTCGCCCTCTAATTTTCCTAAATTTTCAATGGATTTTCAAGCAGAAGCTATATCATTCCCCCCAGAACTTCCCTCATCCCGCTCCCCATCATACATTTTCGCCAACATTCCCAATATCTCATCAATCCGATCCCGCAAATCGTTTGCCAATCCTCCATATGTCTGTTTATCCAAATCAGTAATTCCATCGTTCTCTTGTCTGTTCCCATTTTTCTCTCTTATGTGTGGTATATCACACTATTTTACAGGAAATACTCCTTACAATCAAGTAAAACATGTGACATACCACACTTTTCAGGAGCCAAGCATGGATCAGAAAATCAAACAAGACCTGTGTATCGGATTCAATATCCGCAATTTACGATTAAAA
>CANSWW010000110.1 GCA_947650845.1 uncultured Lachnospiraceae bacterium | reverse complement strand
AGAAGGTTGTCCGTAAACAACACATCAAAATTCGACGTCTGATCCGGTACCCGGAGGCGGCCGTGCATTTCCTGATGGGCGGCACACAGGCCAATATGACGGTCATTGACGCGCTTTTGCGGCCTTTTGAGGCTGTGATTGCGGCCGAAAGCGGCCATATCAATGTCCACGAGACAGGTGCGGTCGAGGGGACCGGACATAAGGTTTTAACCGCTGCCAACTATGACGGGAAGCTGACGCCGGCTATGATTTTACGTATTCTGGACAGCCATACCGATGAGCATATGGTGAAGCCACGGATGGTCTATCTCTCCGATTCTACGGAGCTGGGGACGATTTATACGAGGAGAGAGCTGGAAGCGATTTCGGCCTTGTGCCATGAAAGAGGGCTGTTGCTGTTTCTTGACGGCGCTCGCATTGGGGCGGCTCTCTGCGCTCGGGGGAATGATCTTACGTTTGCGGATTTGCCCCGCTTGTGCGATGTTTTTTATATCGGCGGCACCAAAAACGGGGCTCTGTTTGGCGAGGCGGTCGTATTTGGCGATCCGAAGCTGGCCCGGGATTTCCGTTTCCAGGTCAAACACCGCGGCGGCATGCTGGCCAAGGGCTTTTTGCTGGGGCTGAATTTTGATGTGTTGTTTACGGACAACCTGTATATGCGGCTGGCCCAACAGGCCCAGCGCATGGCGGTGCGCCTGCGGGACGGGCTGGCGGCAAGGGGCGTCTCTTTTTTGGTGGATTCTCCTACGAATCAGCTTTTTCCTGTTTTTTCGAATGAGGAGCTGGCGACGTTTACACAGGATTTTTCGTATGAGATCTCCGGTGCGGTGGATGAGACGCATACGTGTATCCGTCTTGTGACTTCCTGGGCTACCACCGAAGAGACGGTGGACGCGTTTTTGGCGGCGGTCACGGGAGCGGGCCGCTCGGAGTAATCGGCTTTCATGCCTTGGTGGCGCGCCGCCAGGCGCATGTGAGTTTACTATAAATACATAAGAAGGATACACCACAAGGGTGCATAAAATGCCCTGGAAACACGAGCAAGAAGGAGGATATTATGTCGCAACCTACATCTGTTACACAGCCGGCGGAAAACAAAATGGGCACGATGCCTGTCAACCGGCTGATCATCAACATGTCCCTTCCCATGATTATTTCCATGCTCGTGCAGGCGCTTTACAATGTCGTGGACAGTATTTTCGTCGTGCGGGTGTCGCAGGACGCCTTGACGGCCGTGTCCCTGGCTTTTCCGGTGCAGAACCTGATGATTGCCGTCGGCGCCGGCACCGGCGTCGGGATCAATTCCTATCTGTCTAAATCGCTGGGGGAACGTAAGTTTAGAGAGGCTAACCGGGCCGCTACGAACGGACTGTTCGTTATTCTTTTGAGTTATCTTGCTTTTGCGGTGTTTGGCTTGTTTTTCTCCCGCATGTATTTTACGAGCCAGACCGATATTCCTCAGATCGTTCAGTATGGAAGCGATTATTTGTTTTATGTGACGGTTTATTCGTTTGGCCTGTTCTTTGCCATGACGTTTGAGCGGCTGCTGCAGGCGACCGGTATCACGATTTATTCGATGATTTCTCAGACGGTCGGGGCTGTTACCAATATTATTTTGGACCCGATTTTGATTTTTGGCTTGTTTGGGTTTCCCCGCCTGGAGGTGGCCGGCGCGGCGATTGCCACCGTTGTCGGGCAAATACTGGGGATGATGGTCGGCTTGTTCTTTAACTTGACCAAAAATAAGGAGCTCAACCTGTCGTTTCGTGGGTTCCGGCCGCATCTGCCGACGATCGGTTCGATTTATAGGGTGGGGCTTCCTTCTATTATTATGCAGTCGATTGGTTCTGTTATGACCTACGGCATGAATCAGATTTTGTTGATGTTTACTTCTACGGCTGTCAGTGTGTTCGGCGCTTATTTTAAGCTCCAGAGCTTTATTTTCATGCCGGTCTTTGGATTGAATAACGGCTTGATTCCGATCATTGCTTACAATTATGGGGCGCGCAAGAAGGAGCGGATCTTGAAAACGATTAAGACCGGGGCTTTGATTGCCGTCAGCGTCATGTTTGTGGGGCTGATTATTTTCCAGGTATTCCCGGAGCTTCTTCTTGCTATGTTCAGCGCGAATGAGGAGGCGGCCGATATGGCGGCGATTGGTGTCCCGGCCCTGCGCATTATCAGCCTGAGCTTTTTGTTCGCCGGTTTCTGCATCATTTCTTCGGCGGCTTTTCAGGCCTTGGGGAAGGGGATGTACAGCCTGCTTGTCTCTCTTGTGCGCCAGATTTTCGTGATTTTGCCGGTGGCGTATTTCTTTGCGGTCACTATAGGCTTGAATGCCGTATGGTTTTCATTCCCGATCGCTGAATTGTTCTCTGTCGCTCTCTGTGCGTTTTTGCTGAAGAAAACGTACGATACTTGTATCCGCGATTTATGACCCGGACGACAAAAATACTTCTGCGAACGCATAAAATGCCCTGAAAATACGGGCAACAAAGGAGGAAATGATCTTATGATCCAGCTTATTGCCAGTGATATGGACGGCACTTTATTGTTGCCGTATACGTCTCAGGTGTCCGAGCAGGCTAAAAGGCAGATTGACCGCTTGATTCAGCACGGTATCCTCTTCTGCCCGGCCAGCGGACGTCAGTACCTCAATTTGAAGATGCTTTTTGAGCCGCTTGGCGACCGCATTCCTTATATTTGTGAAAATGGCGCAGCCGTTTTGCTCAATGGCGAGGTCGTTGCCAGCGCCCCGATGGAGCGGGGCCCCAGCGAGGAGCTGCTTCGGGATGTCCAGGGGCAGGACGGCTATGAATGGCAGGCCAACGTGATCGACACCTGCTATCTTCAGCCAAAGAAGGAGGCGTATCTGCGCCTTCTGCGCGATCAGGTCAAAAATCATGTGACCGTTGTGGACGATATCGCTTCGATCCTGGATCAGCCGATTCTCAAGATTTCGGTCTACTGTGAGGAGGGGTTTTCACAGGAGTATCTGGATTGGATCCAGGGCAAATACGGTCGTGTGTTCCAGGTTTTGCAGACCAGCCCTAATTTTATTGATGCGACGGCTCCCGGCATCAGCAAGGGCTGGGGGATGGAGCAGCTGGCCCGCCATTTACAGATTCCTTTTGCCGATATTGTTGCGATCGGCGATCACAATAACGATCGGGAAATTCTTTCACTGGTCGGCCATCCGATTGCCATGCAAAATGGCCTGCCGGAAATCCAGGCTTTGGCCGAGCGTACGGTACCGAGCGTAGAAGTTTTTCTGGAGGAGCTTTTGCAGGCTTTGGAGGAAGGGCGGGAGGAGGCGTTTTTTTCCCGACAGTAGGCGATATTTGCCGCATAGAAAAAAAGGGGAATGCTGCCAAATTCGTTCTTGCGGCATTCCCCTTTTGATTTGTTATGCGAATTCTAAACCGCCCGATCGGCAGGCTTTTCCCGCGGGCAGTCAAGCTCTTTAAAAGATCGGAACGACTGCCCCATCGTATGTTTCGTTGATATAATCTCTCACTTTGTCGCTTTGCAATGCCTTTACTAAGGCCTGGATCGCTTCGTTGTTCTCATTGCCTTCTTTTACGGCCAGAACGTTTACATAATCGCTGCGAATAATCTCCGAATCCTTATCCTCTACAGCAATGGCATCCTGGCCTACGCTTAAGCCTTCTTGAATCGCATAGTTGCCATTGATAACGGCAATGTCTACATCGGAAAGCACCTTAGGCAGCTGCGCCGCCTCCATCTCCACAAACTCCAGATTCTTGGGGTTTGAAACAATGTCGATCTGCGTTGCTTCCAGGCCTACTCCCTCTTTCAGCTCGATCAGGCCTAAATCCTGTAACAGCAGCAATGCCCTGGCTTCGTTGGTGGTATCGTTGGGAACCGCGACCGCCGCGCCGTCCGGCAGGGCTTCCAGGCTGGCTGTCTTTCCGGGATACACTCCAAACGGCTCATAGTGCACATCCGCCACCGACACCAGATGCGTGTTGTTTTCTACGTTAAATTGATCCAGATACTGCTGATGCTGGAAATAGTTGGCATCCAGGTCGCCGCTTTCTACGTTCAGGTTTGGCTGTATGTAATCGGTAAATTCTACGATCTCCAGTGTGTAGCCCTGCTCGGCCAGGATCTCTCCGGCTATCTTCAGAATCTCCGCGTGCGGCGTTACGCTGGCCCCGACCCGGATCGTTTTGTCATCCGAATCGCCTTTGCCGCAGCCGGCCAGGAATGTAAACGATAGAACCAGTGCCAAAAGCAATGCGATACTCTTTTTCTTCATAATTATCCTCCTCTTTTTGTTCGGCAGCGGCCTTGAAAATGCTGCCGTCTCATCGTTTTTTCTCCGCCGCGCCCGTGCACTGACAGCGGCCTCGAAATCTATAGAAAAGGGCTTGCCGCCCTTCCTATCGCGTCAGCGGATTCGTTTGTCCACCATGCGGGACAGATACAGCCCCACTTCCTGGAACACCTGGACAATCGCGACCAGGATCACGATCATAATCCACATCATGGCGGTTTCGTTGCGGTAATATCCATAATTGATTGCTACTGCGCCCAGGCCGCCGCCGCCGACAATGCCGGCCATCGCCGAGTAGCCAAGGATCGTCGTGATGGAAATCGCCGCGCCGACTAAGAGGGAGGCTCTGGCCTCCGGCAGCAGCACCTTGCAGATGATCTGCATCGTATTGGCGCCCATCGACTGTGAGGCCTCGATCACGCCGGGATCTACTTCTTTTAAAGAGGATTCCACCATCCTCGCAATGAACGGGGCCGCCGCTACAAACAAAGCTACGATCACGGCCCGCGCCCCGTAGGCCTTGCCGACGATCGCGCTGGTAACATACCGCAGGGCGATGAAAAGGATTAAAAAGGGGACGGAACGCAGCAGGTTCACAAGGGTTCCCAGCACGGCATTAAGCGTCGGCAGCGGGCGGATCCCGTTCTTATCGGTGACGACCAGCAGAATTCCCAGCGGAAGTCCTGCTATGTAGGCCAGCGCTGCCGATATCAGGGTCATATAGAGACTTTCCCAGGTGCTGGGGAGAATCAGTTGCAATAATTCCGGCTTCATAGGTCCTTTACCTCCTCAAATCGGATTCCTTGGGTATTCAGATACGCGTACATCCGGTGGACGGCCTTTTCTTCGTCGGGCAGTTCTACGACGATCTGGCCCATGGCTTTGCCGTCGATGTCCCGGGTATCGGCAAACAGGATGTTGACCGGGTATCCGCATTCCAGCACCATCGAGGACAGAACCGGTTCGTAGGAGGACAGCCCGTCAAAGACGATCCGCAGGCAACGCCCGCCGCTTCCGAATTTGAATTTTTTCTTGCCGGCCGGGAACAGAAGATGCCGGGCGATTTGGGACTGGGGTTTTACGAAAATGTCCTCTACCCGGCCCAGCTCTACGATGTGGCTGTGGTCGAGGATCGCTACCCGGCTGCAAATCTCTTCAATGACGCTCATCTCATGCGTGATGACGACGATCGTTACGCCCAGCTTTTGGTTGATGTCTTTTAAGAGCGCGAGGACGCCGCGGGTCGTGTTGGGGTCCAGAGCACTCGTCGCTTCGTCGCACAGAAGGACCTTGGGATTCGTCGCCAGCGCGCGGGCAATGGCCACTCGCTGCTTCTGCCCGCCGGAGAGCTGTGCGGGATAGGAGTTTTCCTTCTCTTCCAGGTTTACCAGCGCCAGAAGCTCTCGGGCGCGCTTTTTGGCCTCGGCTTTCGGTGTGCCTACTAATTCCAGCGGGAAACAGATGTTTTGCAGAGCCGTCCGCTGCATTAACAGGTTGAAGCTCTGGAAAATCATGCCGATGGAGTGGCGCTTTTCGTTCAGTTCCTTGCGCCCCAGTTCACTAAGTTCCTGTCCGTCAAAGAACACGCGGCCGGCGGTCGGCTGCTCTAACAGGTTCATGCACCGCACCAACGTGCTTTTGCCGGCGCCGCTTAGGCCGATGATGCCAAAGATTTCGCCCTGGGCAATCTCCAGATGGATGTCGTCAAGGGCGACTACGTCGCCGTCCTTGGTATGGAATGTCTTGTTTAGACCTTCAATGCGGATGATTTCGTTTGCGCTTTCCATAATCGGTTTTCCTTTCTGTGCGGGCGGTAGTGCTCATGGGGCTTGCGACATGGTTCGCAGTGCCAACACGAAAAAAGCCTCCGTCCCTTTTTAAAGGACGAAAGCTGCTATGCTTCGTGATACCACCTTTATTCGTCTGAGCCTCGCGGCGCAAACCTCTGCAGGTACAGGATAGAATCCGATACCCAAGCGCTGTAATGGGCGCGCCCATCGCGGCCTGTCCCTGTGTCGGGAGTCAGCTGCGCTGCTCCGAGACCATCTTCCGCCATAACCGCCGTGCTTCTTCCCACCGTTCGAAGCTCTCTGGGACATTGTTTATCGCGTACTCTTCTCTTCCTTGCGTTTTTCTATGATGTCCGATTATACCGCAGCTTTTTCTATGTGTCAACCCTAAATTTGGGCAAAGCCAAGCCCTTTTTGCACCGAAACCGGAACAGAAAAGCCTCGGAGCCGCAACTCCGGGGCTTTTCGTTTGCTGTCCTTTATGGATAAGCCATATTCTTTGGCCTGCGGCCGCTATAGCATACGCCATTTCGGAATGCAATATGGTTCACCTATAGCGTTAGTTCGAAGCGGCATTCGCTCCGGCAATCTTACCAAAGCACAGTGCATCCGGCACGGCGTTTCCGCCGACACGGTTCGTGCCATGGATTCCGCCCGTTACCTCGCCGGCTGCATACAGGCCGGGGATTACTTCGCCGTCGGTATTGATTACTTCCGCGTTGTTGTTGATCTCCAGGCCGCCCATGGTATGATGGACTGCCGGCGAGAACGAAGGCGCGTAGAACGGACCTACTTCGATCGTATTCTCCCAGGTCGTACGGCCGAACTCATCCGGCTTGTCTGCCTTTACGGCCTCGTTGAACTCCGCGACCGTCTTTTCCAGCGCATCGGCGGGCACTCCCATGCTCTCCGCCAGCTCCGCAATTGTCTCGCCGCTGTAAATCAAGCCATTCTCCACCATGTAGCCCAGGATCTCGGGCGTCATGCCCCGCAGCTCCGCTTCCTTCGAATCGCAGACAATATAGAAAAGCTTATCCGTCTGCTCCAATACCGCTGCTGCCAGCACGTCACGGCGCTGGTCCTCCGCTACGAAACGCTCCCCTTCCTTATTGCAGTACAGGGAACTGTTGACATAACCGGAGATACCGCCGCCCGAAACGCCGTTTAAGGGCATCAGCTGGATCCAGCCCATCCCTACCAGGTTCGCGCCCACGGCCTCGCCCATCACGATCCCGTCGCCGGTAGCGCCGGGGGAATTGTTCGTAGCTACGCTTTCACCGATGTCTTCCCATTGGCCGTTGTATTTCACGCGCATCTCCACATTGGCGCTGAAGCCGCCCGTCGCCATGACAACGCCCTTGGCTGCCTTGACGGTCACCTTCTCGCCATTCGCATTGGTAACGATGGCGCCGGCCACACGGCCGTCTTCCACGATCAGCTCTTCCGCTTTGGAATCTAAGTAAATCGTTACGCCGTTTTCCGTGGCGTTCTTTTCCAGGGCCGCTACGATATCCGCACCGCTGGCGTTCGGCGTCTGATGCGAACGGTTCCACAAAGCGCCTACTACGGTGCTGACCTGGTCCGTCCACTCGACCCCGTTGTCTCCCAGCCAGTTCAGCGTATCGAGGGTATTCGACGTAAGCGTGCGCACCAGCTCTACGTTCCCCTCATAGTCGCCGGCGTCAATGGTCTGCAGGGCATGCCACTCCGGCGTGTCAAACAGCGTCGTGCTGCCGGAAGCTTTATATTCGTCCCACTGCTTCTGCACTTCCGCCTTCAGCGCGGCATGCTCCTCGCTGACGTCTTCGTGCTCCAGTACTTTCTCCACGGCAGAAGCCAGGGCTTCCGTCATCGGGATATCCTTCTGCCTCTCCGGGTCGGCGGTATTAAAAGCGCCGCCGCAGCGGAAAGTGTTGCCGCCCAGCGCGGACAGCTTTTCCACCAGGATCACGCTGGCCCCGTTCTGGGCCGCCGACAGGGCTGCCGACAGGCCGGCGCCGCCGCCGCCGATTACCAGCACGTCTACTTCCGTATCTTCCAGGGCTGCGGCCTGCGTATCACCGCCCTCTTCCACCGGTACGGCACGCAAAGCTTCCGCATCGCCGCCGGCCTGGGCAACGCAATCCGCCACCGCCTCCAGGATCGCCTTGGAGCTGTTCGTAGCGCCGGATACCGTATCTACGCCCAGGCTCTGGTACTGCACGATCGCGGCAGGGATTTTCTCAAACGCCGGATCGCTGGTACCCTTCGTCTCCGCGTGCTCCCCGATCGTAATTTCGGTGATTGCCTCCTCGCTGAACGTTACGGACAAGCTCACCGGGCCGTTATTTCCCTGAGCGCTTGCCGTATAGGTTCCCGGCGTGTAGGCGCCGGCGCCTTGCCCGGCCGTTTCCGCGGCCGTCGTTTCGGCTGCCGTGGTCGCGGCTGCTGTTGTTTCGCTGCCGGTCGTCTCCGGCGCGGCCGTCGTCTCTCCGTTTCCGCCGCACGCGCAGAGGAGAAGCGTCAGGCACAACAGAATTGCTGCCAATTTCTTCATTTTTTCACTCCTTCCTTTTATATGTATCTACCTCTCTGTGGTTTGTTAACTTTATCACGTTTTCTTGTATATGTCAAGACTTAGACAATTTTCATCGCTTTTTGTCTAATACCTTCACGGATTTTTACAAAGAATATGCCCACAAATTTTTAATCTGTCCATTGATTTGCTCATAAGTGTAGGAAATGTCCTCCCTGCCTGTCTGGGTTTCTTTCGTAATCCGC
>CANSWW010000109.1 GCA_947650845.1 uncultured Lachnospiraceae bacterium | reverse complement strand
GGTTCCGACAGAGTTTTGGAGTCTCCTGTTACCCTGGAAGAGGAGCTGCGGGAATGCCTGCCCTATATCGGCCATATCCACATAAAGAATTACAGCTTTAATCCAGAATTGAAGGGAAAACCATTCCAACATGTGGACTTGGGAAAAGGGGACATTGATTTTAAGAGTCTGGCGGCGATCCTGAGGGCGGAAAAATACGATGGCCCGATTTCCATTGAACCGGAGGTAGGGACGGCCGAAGAGATTGAGGAAAGCCTGCGGTATTACAGGGAAGTGTTTGAGCTGGATTGATAAGATATGTTTTTTGCCTTATATAATAAAGCCTCGCCGAAATGCTGCCGACGGGGCTTTTATTCAGGTGCATCCGACGCCGGAAAGCTCTTTGCGGACTATAGATATAAGGCGACCTCTGATTCATTTATAGAATAATTTTTAATCAAGCATTCTCTAATCTCGGGGTCTGTACGTCCGGATTCCCTAAAAGCAGCAATCAGACATAGAATCCATCTTTTTTTACTTTTTTCTTCAATCACATTGATTTCCGGTTCCATAATCTCTAAATCACTAATAGATCAATCTCCAGTGGTTTTGTATTCAGATTGTATTCTTTCTCAAATGTCAGGTCGCCCCGGTTTGCGGCCAGTTCCAAATTCATGGCAGCGACAAAGCCTGGATGCCACTGAACCTTTTTGTCACTTATGTTGATACCTCTCCTTGCTTTTTATTATAGCAGGATTTTGGGTTTTTCAACTGTATTTTCTGTTGTTTGGATATGCGGAAGTGGCTAAATCTGGTTGACAAAAGGCCGGAAGAATAGAAACTTGTACGGAGCCGGAAGATGAGGAAGGACTGATTGCAGATGAAGTAATCAACGGAGCCTCTTCGGAGATAAATGGGCAGTATGATCGGCTTTTCGTGTGAGGCATACGATATGAACACCCTAAAACCTCCGCCACCTGCGCCAAAGAAGCATCCCCCCGCCGACCGCCAGAACGACCCCCGCCGCGCAGAATATGCGTACGGCGGTAAAGCTGCGCGGCTCGATCAAAATCGGCGCTCCCAGGGCCTCGGCCTCGCGTTCGGAAAGGCCATAGGACGACATCAGCTCCTTTCGAAACATCGCCGCCAGCTCCTCGCTCATGCGCGCCGCCCGCGCCTCTATTAGCACCTCGGCGCTCGGCGCTTTGCCGCCGGCCAGATACCCATAGCTCTGATCGACCAGCTTTCGGGCCTCGGCGGCAGAAGCAGAACCGATCGCAAGCCCCACGTACCCCTCCTTCGTAGGCAGAACGTAATAATAGCGGGAATTTTTCTTAGGCGTCACAGAGCCGGTGGAGCGGTTTTCGGTCCAGGTCTGTTCGACCGCAAAGGAATCAAACAAAAAAGGCACCTGCCCCTCGATGCGGTCCCCGACGGCCACATCGCCCGCGATGACATCCTCAAAGCTTTTGGGCGCGCGAAACGAAGTAAGCGTATCGGCCGCGGACAGATAGAGAAGCAGCGCGCCAAGCAAAACGCAGACCAGGCCGGGACGGCTGATCCGATCCCATAAATATCTCATGCAAATCACCTCTTACCGTCTATTCTTCCGGATCCGGCCGGAAATTCTCCGTCTCACAGCCGGCGCCGTCGCGGGTAAAGCTGCTGATCGTGCTGTCCAAGCTCAGCCAGCCGTTGGAGCCGGCCGTGATACGGTCGCTGATGAGCCCCAGATTATGCAGCGCAAAGGTACTGGCCTGCGCCATATCAATCCCAAGCCGGGCGGTGAGAAGGCCGTCGTCTACCTGTGCGCAGACGGTGAGCCCGTCCACGGAAGCGAGCGTTTCCGTAAAGGCCCGGGCCGTTTCCTCAAGCTGGGCCTGCGTGTAGCCATGCTCCGCCGTCGAGAGCTGTTCTGTCGAGAGCATAGCGATAATCTCGTCGCCCTGCGCAAGCAGCTCCCAAACGGTATCGTTGGGGAAGGTACAGGTCGTTACGCTGGCCTTCAAATAGGGCTTGAGTCCTCCGCAGAGCATGGCAAAAAAGCGGCGGTTCGTATTGGTATCCATAACCATATTGCCGTCCCGGTTGCCGACGTGCAGCTCGAAGGTTTCCTCGCAGAGCTCGCCCTCCCCCTGCGCGCCCCGCAAAAGCCAGCCCGGCATGTCGGAAAAAGCGTTGCCGCCGTTTTGCACCTGGTCGTTCAGCGCCTCCGCCATAGCGTTGTAAATCGCCCCGCTGTAATCCGGAATCGAGAGCGTGACGGCAACCGTCCCCCAGGCTTCCTTCCCCTCCACGGCTTCGGCGGTGAAGGAAAGCGACGTAAGCTGCTCGTGCAGCGCCTGGTAAGCGAGCGCCAGCTCCCCGCCGACCGCTTCGTCCATGCCGGTGAAAAACAAATGCAGCGGATTATCGTCGCTGATATACGGCTTCAGCCCCTCGTAATCCCCGTTTCGAAACGCCTCCAATAAAGCGATCACGACCTCCTCGTCCGACAGCTGCACCGGCGGCTTAGGCAGCTCGCAGGCCGTTGCCCCCAATAAAAGAACAATCATCCACAAAACAGCCAGATACTTTTTCATAATTTTCCCTCTCTTGCACATGTTTTCAGGGCGTTTTACGCACTCCTGGCAGTGCCTCTGTATTTTGTAAAATCAATCCCACCAGAAGGACCATACCGTAGATTTGGCCAGTGAATCGGCGGCCCGGCCAATCCCCAGATCATCGGGGTCGGCATATTCAAGCAGATCCTGGCAGAAAGCAAATTGCTCCAATGCCAGCTGCGTAGCCAGGGGCCGCTTAACCGGTGCGGGAAGCGCAAATTCCAGGATATCGTGGGAGATAACGGCAGGAACCGCGCCATGGAGTTCAAACCAATGTCTGGCCGCGGCCATCAGCTGCGGCGTATCCGGGCAGGAGTTCCAGCCGCCGAACGGAAGATAGGCAAAGACTTCCCACGGATGCGTTACGGGAATCTCCGCCAGAAGGACCGGATAGGTTTTCCTGGCGCTGTAATCGTGATAGCCGCTAAAATGGCAGCAGGCCTCCCCGCCCTCCATTGGGCCGAAAGCTTCTTCCTCCAGATCGTCCATGACGTCTAAAAAACCTTCGATCGGGACGCCGGGCCGGCAAAGCATTTCCCTTCGGTAGCGCTCCACGGCTTCCGGATCAAACGCAAAGACGCTGTCCGAAGCAGCGTTTTCAGGGGATGCTTTGCGGACGAGACATTCCCATAGGGTATCGTCCAAAACAACGATAATCGGAACAAAGCCGCCGTCCGCCGAACGCCTTTGCGCGTCGCGATAGGCGTTCACGAGCAGCGTATCCTTGCTCATGGGCGGGAAATATTGGCAAGGACAGCCAAGATAACGAGTAAATGCCTGTATTTGTTCCGTGAGAATTTCACGAGAATTTGACCGCATAGCGAAAACTCCTTTCCTAAAAATAACGGTCCGTGCTTTCGGGGCATTTTATGCATGCCGGCGGGATCGCCTTCCGTTTCAGTGTACAAGATTTACGGGAAATTTGCAATGAAAAAAAGGTTCGTTTGCATGAATGCCTCCTACGTGCTATACTGAATGATAAGAGCATTGCCGTACAGACCGGCCAAACGCCGCCAGGCGTCGCCGCCGGCCGAAATAAAAGAAAGAACAGAGGGAAAATACGATATGTTAGAGCTGGGAAAACGACAGACCTTGCAGATTCACCGCATAACGGAAATCGGGGCCTACGTGGGCGAAAAGGACGCTCCGGAAGCGGCGGTGCTTTTGCCGCGCAAGCAGGTGCCGGCCGGGGCCAAGCCCGGGGACAGCGTAGACGTGCTTTTGTATAAGGACTCCGAGGACCGGATGATCGCCACCGTCCATGAATCAAAGCTGGTGCGCGGGGAGTTGGCTTTCTTGCAGGTCGTACAGGTGACGGGCATCGGCGCTTTTTTGGACTGGGGGCTGGAACGCGATCTGTTTTTGCCCTTTAAAGAGCAGACGAGGCGGCCGCAGCCGGGCGAATCCTGTCTGGTCGGCATGTACGTGGACAAAAGCGGCCGCCTGTGCGCGACCATGCGCATCTACGACCATCTGAGCGCGGAATCTCCCTATCAGAAGGGAGACACCGTAAGCGGTATTGTGTATGAGGTAAAGCCGCTGGGCGCGTTTGTGGCGGTGGACGGGCAGTATTTTGGCCTGATTCCGGCTTCCGAGGTTTATCAGGTCTTTGCGCCGGGCGACCGGGTTACCGGGCAGGTCACGAAACGCCGTCCGGACGGCAAGTTAAACCTGCGGGTGCGCAAGAAGGCCTATAAGCAGATGGATACCGACGCCGACGCAGTCTTAAAGCGCCTGCAGGAAGCAGGCGGCCGTCTGCCGTTCGGCGATAAATCCGCACCGGAGCAAATCAAAGACGAGTTTGGGATCAGCAAGGCGGCCTTCAAGCGGGCGCTGGGTCATCTTTTGAAGGCAGGGAAGATCCGTGTGGCAGAGGAGGAGATTGAAGCGCTATGAACGAATATCAGGAATCCAATCAGCGGCCGAAGCGGCGCTTGGGCGGCAAGGAGCCAACCGTCAACCGCCTGTTTTTGGCGATTACCGTTTTTTATATTTTGGTGAGCGTCCTGCTTTTGATATTGGCGATTCGCGGCAGATCGCTGAACATGCCGGTAGTACTCAGCCTGATATCCGGCGAGCTGGTGCTGTTAATCCCCACCGTGATCTACATGATATGCGCCCGGCCAAAGCTTCGCACCCTTTCGGAGCGGTGGAAGCTGCCGATCGCGGCCGTTCCGCTCTTGATTTTGATGGCATACTGTATCCTGCCGCTGATTTCACTGGTCAATTTAATCAGCATGTGGCTGAGCGGAGAAAACGCGGTCGTATCGCTGTTTGATCCGATGCAGCGCCTGCCGCTGTGGGCGTCGCTTTTGTGCGTCTCCATTCTCCCGGGCTTTCTGGAAGAATTCATATTCCGCGGGCTGATTTACAGCGCGTATCGAAAACGCCGGACGTGGGCGGCGATCCTTACCAGCGCGCTTCTGTTTGGACTGATGCATATGAACCTGAATCAATTCTCGTATGCGTTTGTGATGGGCGTTATGTTTTGTCTGTTATACGAAGGAACCGGATCCGTGCTGGCCTCCATGCTGATTCACGCGGTCTATAACGGCAATTCGGTGCTGATGATGTACCTGATGGACGTCGCCCCGGATTTTGAAGCCGAAGGCGCGGAACTTGCCGAGCAGATGCTCGGCGTGGCAGGCGGGGCACAGATGATGATCACGCTGATCGTCATCGTGATCGTCGCGCTGTTAGGGCTGGCGGCGGCCGGCGGCCTGTATGTGGCGGTGGTAAAAATATGCGGCCGGGGGCCGTATGTCAAGCTGCTGTTTCAGAAGAACGCGATCGAAAGACGGCGGGCGCTTACGGCAGGGGCCCCACCTGAGAGCCTGGCGGCGGCCGGGGACGCGAGCGGGAGCGAAGGGACAGACAGCATATCAAAAAGGCTTTGGGGTCCCTTCCTTTGGATCGGCGTTCTCCTCTCCGCCGGCGTCATCGTGTGGAATCTCCTGCCCCTGTAGACAGCGGGAAGCGCCGAGATAGCCCTTGACCAGCTGTGAAATGACGAGGATTTCCTGTGGGGAGCAGCTGTTGAGCTGTTCGATCAGCAAGGCATACACCGACTGATAGTTCGCGTTTTCGTGAACCTCGTACCAGGAGGCCGGCAGAATGCCGTGGTAGAGATAGTCGTAGGTGACGCGGAAAAAAGAACAAAAGTGGTTGGCGAGGCTGCGGGACAGCGGCTTGCGTCCCCGCTCCACCTCTCCCAGGTAATTGACCGTGACGCCCATGAGATCGGCCAGTCTTTCCTGCGTCATATTGGCGGAACGACGGACTTCGCGCATACGGCTGCCGATATCGGCGTTTGCTTTGGATGAGTATTCCATTGTATTACCTCCTAGTCTCATTGAGTTGTGGTGCTGCCATTTAATGGTAAACGTTTTTGGCAAAAAAATGTACCAACCAAAAGTGAGGAAATCAGCCAAAACCCTCACTTTTTGTGAGGGTTTTAGAAAAAAATCGTATCTTGTCGAAAAAAGAAGGCGGTAAAAAACGTCGGAAGGAGACCGTTGGAAATGAAAAAATATAAGATTATAGGCGATAACTGGTTCACGATGCTGTTAGGCACGGCGATCATGGCCGTGGCAATCAAAATGGTATTTGACCCTGTGAACCTGGTTACCGGCGGCGTTTCCGGTGTGGGGATTATTGTCAAGGAGCTTTCCGGCGTCCCGCTGTGGCTGACCAATATGATCCTGAACATCCCGCTGTTTTTGGCCGGCTTTTTTGTAAAAGGCTGGAAATTCATCCGGCGCACGGTCGTGGCGACGCTGGGTCTTTCCTTTTTCCTGTATATACTGCCGGATTTTTATTTGGAAATGGATGACATTTTCCTGTCCGCCCTGTTCGGCGGCGTGGTCAGCGGCGTGGGAACCGGCCTGGTATTTATGGCGCGCTCCACGACCGGAGGCACCGATCTGCTGGCGGCGGTGCTGCAGCACTATATGCGTCACTTTTCGGTCGCGCAGATCATGCAGGTGCTGGACGGATTGGTCGTGGTGGCCGGCGCGTGGATTTTCGGTCTGAATTACGCCCTGTATGCGATCATCGCCGTTTTCTGCGTGGGCAAGGTGACGGACGGAATCCTCGAGGGCATGAAATTTTCCAAGCTGGCCTATATCATATCGGAGAAGCCCGACGAAATCGCCGCGGCGATTATGAAGGAGCTGGAACGCGGCGTGACAGGGCTGAACGGGATCGGCATGTATTCGGGAAATCAAAAAAATGTGCTGATCTGCGTTGTCTCAAAAAAGGAAATTATCCTGGTTAAGGACATTGTATCCAAAATTGACAGCCGTTCTTTTGTGATTGTGACAGATGCCCGTGAAGTGCTGGGAGAGGGATTTATCGAATATGGACAGTAAATTTCGGAAAAATTTTGCCGTTGTTGTAATAAAATACACAAAAGGTTTTTAAGGGCTGAAAAAATGGCTAAAGGTTTGGACCTCTTTTTGGTAAAAAAGAGAATGGTTTTTGCGGGATAAAAGGTGTATGTTATACGAGTATGATACAAACGCCCCAGGGGCCATGCCCCGGAGTCTCATTAAATCAAAAACAGGAGGCATCAAATGGCTAGTTTATCCTTGCAGCACATTCACAAAGTCTACCCCAACGGATTTGAGGCAGTAAAGGATTTCAATCTCGAAATCGAAGATAAGGAATTTATCATTTTCGTAGGTCCTTCCGGCTGCGGTAAGTCCACGACACTGCGTATGGTGGCGGGCCTGGAGGAAATCTCTTCCGGCGACCTGCTGATCGATGGCCGTCGGGTCAACGATGTGGAGCCTAAGGACAGGGATATTGCCATGGTATTTCAGAACTATGCCCTCTATCCACATATGACCGTATATGACAATATGGCTTTCGGCCTGAAGCTGCGCAAGGTTCCCCGCCAGGAGATCGACAAGATGATCCACGATGCGGCGAAAATCCTGGATATCGAAGCCTTATTGGATCGTAAGCCGAAGCAGCTGTCCGGCGGCCAGCGCCAGCGTGTCGCCATGGGCCGTGCGATTGTGCGTAACCCGAAGGTATTCCTGATGGATGAGCCGTTGTCCAACTTAGACGCGAAGCTGCGTGTACAGATGCGTACCGAGATCGCGAAGCTGCACGAGAGACTGGGCGCAACCATTATTTATGTAACGCATGACCAGACCGAGGCCATGACGCTGGGCACCCGCATCGTCGTAATGAAGGACGGCGTGGTACAGCAGATCGATACGCCGCAGAATCTGTACAACAAGCCGGACAATATGTTCGTAGCCGGCTTCATCGGTTCTCCGCAGATGAATATGATCCGTGCGTCCGTTGATAAGAACGGCAGCGACGTGACGGTGACCTTCGGCGGTCATACGGTCGTACTGCCGGCAGCAAAGGGCCAGGCCCTGGCGGACGGCGGGTACGTCGGAAAAGAAGTAACGATCGGCATCCGTCCTGACGATGTGACGGTCGACGCAGAGAAGGAGACGGCCGGCAATGTGATCGAAGCGCCGGTGGGCGTGTACGAGCTGCTCGGCTCGGAAGCGAACCTGTACTTTGACGTGGATTCCGTGACCTTTACCTCGAAAGTACCGGCGCATGTGACGGCAAAGACCGGAGAAGTGAAGCGTTTTGTGCTGGATCTGGAGAAGCTGCATGTATTTGACAGCGAGACGCAGCGGGCGATTTGCCATTGATCCGTAAATTACATAGGTTATAAACAGGCGGCCGCAGAAGAGAATTCTGCGGCCGTTTTTTTTCGAGAAGGGCGTCGGGCGTGCCTCTTGCTCTCCGCTCCATTTCGCAAAAATCTCACATTTTCCCTCTTCCCTTTTTCCTTATTTTGCATTAGAATAGAATCCAAAGATGGTTTCCCCGCATACACAGGGGATCTCATCATGTCCTGAAAACACGGGCAAACAGAAAGGAGAAGGCAAATGATCTCGAATCAAATTTTACAGAATACGATCGACGGCCTAAAAAGCATTACGAGGACAGATTTTTGCGTATACGATACGGAGGGCTCGACCCTGGCCGGCACCAACCCCAACATGAGCGGCTACGGAGGCGACGTGATCTCCTTTGTCAGCTCGCCGGCGGAAAGCCAGGTGGTGGGGGACTGCCAATTCTTTAAGATCGCCGACGACAATCAACTGGAGTACGTCTTGCTGGTGCGGGGGACCGGAGACGATACCTTTATGATCGGCAAAATGGTCGTATTTCAGATCCAAAACCTATTGACCGCCTACAAGGAACGTTTTGACAAAGAAAACTTTATCAAAAACCTCTTGCTGGACAACCTGCTGCTGGTGGATATCTATAACCG
>CANSWW010000108.1 GCA_947650845.1 uncultured Lachnospiraceae bacterium | reverse complement strand
AGCCGACGCAGGAGCTGTTGCGTAAATGGCTGTGAACCGACGCGGAAGCTGTTGTGTAAATGGTTGTGAGCCGGCATAAGGTTGGTGCGCTAACGCGGGAAACGGCGGCGGGAACGCCGTACCATATAGGCATTCGCCTGATGCTCCGGTTCGTCCGAAAGGGGCTCTAGGCGGATGCCGTTTCCGTATTTTCGCTCCAGGGCCCTCGTGAGCAAATAGTCGCAGATTTCCGGGTTTTTGGGCAGGAGGGGGCCGTGGAGATAGGTCGCGAGAAGGTTTTTGTACAGAAGTCCTTCGTAGCCGTGGGAGCCGGTATTTCCATAGCCGCTGCGGACTTGTCCCAGGGGAGCGTAATCTCCGATGTAGGTGCGGCCGGCGTGGTTTTCAAAGCCGGTGATGGGCGAGGAGAAAAAGGGGCTGTCGATGACTGTGTCCTGCACCAGGCGTCGGGGCTCCCATTGGGTATAGATGTCAAGGATCCGCAGGGTATCCCAGGCTTTGCCGGGCGGATAACAGGCGCCCAGGAGCTGGTAGCCGCCGCAGACGGCTAAAAGGACGCCGCCGTCCTCGATCCAGGCTTTGAGGTCCGGGCGGAGGGCGGGGAGTGTCCGGCAGGCCAGCTCCATTTCCCGGTCGGAGCCGCCGCCAAAAAGGAGCAGGTCCAGCCGGGAGAAATCGATTGGCCGGCCGGGCGTCAGGGACAAAAGCTTTGTGTCGATGCCGCGCCAGTTCAGACGTTTTTGGAGGCAGCAGAGATTGCCGCGGTCGCCGTAAAGGTTTAGAAGATCGGGGTAGAGATGGCCGAGGGTAAGGTTCATGGCGAAACTCCTTTCTTTTTGGTTTGGCGGCGTTGCCAGGCGCGCAGCGTTCGGTGCATTGGCTTCAGGCCGGAATAGTTGACAAGGATATAGAGGTTTTTAGTTCCCTGGGTAGTCAGCCGTCTGAGGGAAGAGCGGATTCGGGCGGTTGTTTCGCAGGGGATATTTTCGTATTTCAGACGCAGGGCCATATCCAGGCGGCGGCTGCCGGCTGAGACGAGGGAGAGTAAATGGGAGTCGGCCAGGAGCCGGAAATCTACGTCCCAGAGCCAGGATATGTCACGACCGTCCGGCGGGGCGTCGTTAATCACGAGGATCAGGTCCTTGGGCCGGGGATCCGCCTGGAGCAAGGCTAATTTTTGCTGAAAACCGATGGGGTTTTTGGCCAGGTGGAGCTGTACGCGGGCTTGATTGATGTGGAAGGTTTCCTCTCGCCGGTTGGTAAAGTCGAAGCGCCCGGCCAGAGCGGTAAAGCGGGCGGACGGGGCCTTTAGGGCTTGCAGGGCGGCGTAGGCGGCTAAGATATTATAGAGATTGTAGGGGGCCAGGAGGGCGGCGCAGGCGGGAACGGTATGTCGGCGTCGGCCCAGGCGAAAGCGGTATTGGCCATTGTGTGCCTGCACCTGGGAAAGGATGTAATCGGGCGTCGGCCGCTGCCATGCGCATGCGGGGCAGCGGTAAACGCCCAGCTGGCCGTACTGGAAAAAATCATAGTGCAGCCGTTCTCCGCAGAAGGGGCAGAATACGCCTTCGCGGTTGAGCGGCTGATGGGCGCGCTGAAAGACCGGTTCGGGTATTCCGTAGGTGACCGACGGGTTGGGGCATTCGGCCAGGACGGCCGCAGCCAGGGCGTCGTCACAGTTTGCGACCAGCACGGCATGGGGGACTTGTGAGGCGGCTTTTTGGAGTTCTTCGCAGGTTTGCTCGACCTCGCCGAAACGGTCAAGCTGATCGCGGAATATATTCGTAAGCACGATACAGTCCGGGGACAGCAGGGGAAAAATCCGACGGGACGCCAGCTCGTCCACCTCTATGCAGGCATAGTCGGGCAGGGAGCGCCCGGGCCGGGCGTTCAGGACGAAGGCGGAAACAATGCCGTTTAGGAGATTGGCGCCGGTTTCGTTGCTGAGAACCGTTTTGCCTTCGGCGCGCAGTGCCTGGCAGAGAAAGCGAGTGGTCGTGGTTTTTCCGTTGGTGCCGGTAACGACGATGCGTTTTTCTTTTATCATAGGTGCGAGGGTCGAAAGAATATCCGGGTCGATCCGCCGGGCCAGGGCGCCGGGCAGAGAAGCGCCGTTGCCCAGATGAAAAAAGCAGATGGCCGTATGGACAAGCCGTGCGCAGATTATGGCAAGAACGGTTCGTAGCTTCATAGAAATAAATGGGCCTCCTTTCTCTCCGTTACCCGTGTTCACAGGGGGCTGTGAGCAATTACAAAACAGGGGATTGATTTACATAAGTGGATTTTAGGGCAAAAAAATAAGAAGGGCAAGTCTTTTGCCCCAAAGAAAGAATCCGTGCCCCAAGAGGCGTGCTTCTGCTTCATTCGGGCAGAAATTGTTTCACTCAGGCAAGCTTGGCGGTGTATTGTCCGGATTATGCGTAGTCAAGACACTATCGGTCTTTTAAAAGCACCAGGCACTGTACAAAGCCTTCTTCGGTAAAATAGGAGTTTAGAAACAGATTGGGATAACGGCGAAGGATTTTACCGGCGATCAGCAGGCCCTGGCCGCGCCCGAGTCCCTTGTCGGTTGTTCCGGGAACGATACCGCGGGAACGGACGTCGGGGCGGACGTCGTTGGCAATGCGAATCCGCAGCTCTTTTTCTGTTTCGTCAATGTCCAGAGAAATGCCGCCCTTGATTTGCAGGGCTTCCTCCGCGGCGTTGTCAATGAAAATGCCTAAGAGACGAATCATATCTCCGCACCCGATTTGCAGGCACATGGGGGAGGTAAGGGAAAATCGGACCGGGACGCCTTGAGCGGTTTTTTCGAGAATCTTATAATAAAGAAAGGATTTAAGACAGTCGTCCCGCAGAAGCTTTAGTTTGTTTTGCAGTTCATTGCGAATCAGGGCGTCGTGCATGAAGGGAACAATATTTTTTTGATAGAATTCCTTCATAGCGGCGTTATTACTTTGTTCCACGAAGCCGGCCATCGTAAGGAGCAGGTTTTTGGAGTCGTGACGGATCTCGTGCAGGCTGTCAAGCGTGTTTTCCAGCTCGGAGTTGTAGGCGGAAAGCAGACTTTTATCCTCTTCGGCCAGCTGCATTTTTTCGCGGAGGGACAAGGTTTTAAGCAACAGAAGAAGGTAGGCAAGATTCATAAAGAAAAAGAAAAAGGGAATGACCGCCACAAAGTAAGGAAGATGGTCGTATACGTCGGTGAGAAACAGACGGTATTCCAGAACATGCCAGAAGAGGATCGTAAGGACGACTAGGATCAGAACAAAGGGACCAAGCTCGTAAAACCGCCGTGAAAGGAGGGAAAAGTGCTCCAGCCAGCGCCGAAATACCCGTGCGAGAAGCTTCAGGCAAAGGACGTAAAGGAGCAGGAAAACGAGACCGGTTCCGGCTAGCAGCAGCGATTTTTGCACGGGATCCAGATGGAACCGGCGGCCAAGGGTATAGTAAATCGGCGTCAGGCAATTGGAAAAGACGTTATATCCAAGCAGAAAAAAGCCGGCGGTCAGCCCGGCGGCGGACAGACTTGCAAAATAAGGGCGCAGGCGGCCGGACTGCAGGAAAAGCAGAAGGCCCAAATCGAATAAAAGAAACAGGGTAAGCGTTGCCATATGGGCGACATAGGAATACAGGGACAGCGCCTCGATCGCTAAAAGCGGCCCCAGCAAAAGGTAGGAGAACCGGCTCAAGGGAACCTGGCGTAAAAGGGCGGGAAGCAGGGTCAAAAGCAGGACCACGGTGAGCTCGATGCCCATACTGGTATGGAACGGACGACACTGCCAAAAGATACAGGCAGCCGCCACGTATACAAGAAGCAGCATGGCAACGGACAGCGCCTGTTTTTTTGTTATATTTACCTTTAATGGATCCATCGCTTTACCTCCGTGCGCATCCGCAGAGAACAAGGGATTTCCTGCTGTCCGGACAAAATCAGGGCGTGATCCTTTAGAGCAAGAATGTGGTGTTTGGCGACTAAAAAAGAGCGGTGGACCCGCAGAAAACCGTCGCCCAGCCGTGCGTGCTCGGCATCTAAGGAACCCAGGATGGTAATCTGCGAGCCGTTTATGGTGTGATAGGTAATGCCGTGGGAAATACTCTTTTCCGCTTCCAGGTAGAGAATATCGCATAAGCGCAGCTCGATGGTCTCGCCGGCGCCGACGGTAAGCGAAATAATGGCTTCCGGCTGCGTTCGGGTTTCGCAGGCACGAATCGCCATGCGCAGATAGCGCCGCAGGCCGGCCGTAAGCGGCCCGACGTCCGTCCCTTTTTCCAGGAAACCAAAAGGCGAAAGTCCGCTTTTTAGGACATCCATTGCCATTTCCTGGTAATTCGTCGTGAACACGATGCGACAGCCCGGCTCCCGCGCCTGCAAAAGCGTGCCAAGATCCATACCGTTTGGCAGCCCTCGGCCAAAATCCAGATCGAGAAAGACCAGATCCACGCCGGGATTATTTTTTATAAAGGTAAGAGCTTCGCCGGCAGAGCCGGCCTGGCAGACGACGGCGGCATCCAGATGATCGGCGGCGATGATGCGCGAAAGCCGGCTGCTTTCAAGAGACAGAAAGAAGGGATCGTCGTCGCAGAGGAGAATTCTGAGCATGCAGGTTCCTTTCGTTATATGTAGTATTGGAGGAGGCTTTATGCACCTTGACGGTGTTTTATCTGTCCGGTTCGTGTTACCTTGAAATTTATGTATACTATAACATAGCCGGCGGCAGGAAGGCAAGAAAAAGTTGAAAAAGAATAGTTATGGGAAAAGAAGAAATGGCAGCCGGAGGGTTTTATCGCGCCCCTTGACCAAGGCCCGGAAAACGGCTATAATACTGCTAGATTCGGAAAATGCAGCCCGGGACGGCCGCCGTGCCGAAGCGTGGTATGCTCTGAAAATTTTGCAGGAAGGGAGTTAGTTCAATGAGTGAATGCAACCATGATTGCAACAGCTGTAATGCCGGCTGTGCAGAACGCGAAGGAGCACCGGATTTCAGCACGGCTCCTCATAAGTGGAGTAAGATAAAGAGGGTCGTCGGCATCGTTAGCGGCAAGGGAGGCGTAGGCAAATCCCTGGTCACGTCGCTGATGGCCTGCGCGATGAAGGAGCTCGGCAATAACGTAGGGATTCTGGACGCCGATATTACGGGGCCTTCGATCCCCAAGGCGTTTGGCATCCATGAGAAGGCGCTGGGCAACGACGACGGCATTTTCCCGGCGCAGAGCGCGACCGGAATCGATGTCATGTCGGTCAATTTGTTGCTGCCCAACGAGACCGATCCGGTCGTATGGCGCGGCGCGCTGATCGCCAATGCCGTGAAGCAGTTCTGGACCGATGTAATCTGGGAGGACGAGGATTATCTGTTTGTGGACATGCCGCCGGGAACAGGCGATGTGCCGCTTACGGTCTTTCAGTCTTTGCCGGTAGACGGGATTATCATTGTGACCTCGCCGCAGGAGCTGGTGTCGATGATTGTCGGCAAAGCCGTGAAGATGGCGGAGATGATGAATATCCCGATTTTGGGCCTGGTGGAGAACATGTCGTATTTCCGCTGCCCGGATAACGGAAAAGACTATCAGATTTTCGGCGAGAGCCATATCGAAGAGGTGGCAAAGGAGCATGGCCTCACGGTGCTGGGACGTCTGCCGATTGATCCGAAGATCGCCGAGGCCTGCGATGCCGGCCGTATCGAGTACCTGGAGGAAAATCCGCTGAAAGAGGTGGCGGATACAATTGAGACCTATTTTGTGGAGAAGAAGGCATGAAGCTTTTTATCAGTGCGGATATAGAAGGAACCGCGGGCGTTGTGAATTGGAAGGAAACCGAACCGGGCGACCAATACGCATACTTTGCGGGGCAGATGACGAAAGAAGTGGCGGCGGCCTGTAAGGGCGCGCTGGCCGGCGGCGTGGCGGAGGTGCTGGTGCGGGATGCCCATGATTCGGCCCGCAACCTAAACCCGGCGGCGATGCCGCGGCCGGTGCGCTTGCTGCGGGGCTGGACCGGCGGACCGGCCGGCATGATGGACGGGCTGGACGCGACCTTCCAGGCGGCAGCGATGACCGGCTACCATACCTGCGCCGGCAGTACGGGTAACCCTCTGGCGCATACGATGAATTTGGGAGTCGAGAAGGCCGTCCTGAATGGGATGCCCTGCAGCGAATTTACGCTCAATGCCATGTATGCGGCATATGTAGGCGTGCCGGTTGTTTTTATCAGCGGAGACCGGATGATTTGCGAGATGGCAACGCAGCTGTGCCCCGAGATTAAGACGGTAGCGACGAGCGAGGGCTTAGGCGGCGGTTCGGTCGGGATGCATCCGGAGGAAGCGGTGGAACGGATCCAGGCGGAGATGGAGCAGGCGATCAAACGGCTTAGGCAGCAGCGGGAGGCCGGGGAACGTCCGGCCGGACAGATTGCCCTGCCGGAGCACTTTGCGATGGAGATTAGCTATCGGGAGCATAAAAAGGCGTATACGGCTTCCTTTTATCCGGGAGCGGTGCGCACCGGAGCTAAATCCGTAGCGTACGAAGCCGACGATTACATGGATGTTTTGCGGTTTGTGATGTTTTGTATGTAAAAGCAAAAAAAGGGGCGGCATATTGTCCGGACCGGATCGAATCCGGCCAGGGCAATGCCGCCGGAATGAAATAACAATGGCTGTACGGATGAGAAAATAATCGGCGCAGCCATTGTTATTATTTTGTGCGGATAATGAGCCGGACGGGGGCGTGCAGGCTCTCAGTCTTTTACTTTGTCAAGTTCTGTGAGGTTGACGCCCAGGCTTGACAAAGTAACCTTTAATTCAAGATATCTGTCATGCATGGAATCGTAGGTAACAGGATCCTTGTCTTTTATGGCAAGCATCCAGTTTTGCAGCCGGGAAAACTCAGAAACATAGTCTTTGATAATTTCAGCACCATCCGGCATCGTTTCACCTGCTTTCTTTCTATAAGGTTTGCATGCTGCCTTTATTATAGCAAAGAAAGAGATTTTGTGTAAAGCGGTTTTTGCTTTCTTTTGAAACAAGACAATGTTTACAACTGCCTGATATATGTAGTAAAATAGAAACAAGGATCGTTTGTGTAACCATTCACGGCAACAGTAAATCCATTACCAGTGTGTGCGCCGGCGGACATAGGCAGAGGAGGAAGGATATAATGGGAATTTATGTAAACCGAGGAAACAGCAGCTTTGCCAGAGCAAGAAAGTCGCAGATATATGTAGACAAAACGGGGCTTCTTGTATTCACAAATGAAATATTAGATACAGAGCAATGCTACATCTGCAACAGCCGGCCGCGGCGCTTCGGCAAATCGATGGCGGCGGGAATGATGGCTGCTTATTATGGAAAAGGCTGCGACTCAAGAGCACTGTTTGCGGATCTGGAGATAGCAGACAGCCCTTCTTTTGAGGAGCATCTGAACCGATACGATGTGATCCATCTGGATATTGCTTATCTGCTGGTGCAGATCAAGGACAGTGTCCGAACCGTATCCTTTCTGCAGAAATGCGTGATTGACGAACTGAAAACCATCTATCCGGGCGTTCTGGAGGAAGGGATTCAGGAACTGCCGCTTGCACTGTCGGCCATACAGGCAGCGACGGGAGCAGGTTTTGTGATTATCATCGACGAATGGGACGCGATATTTCGGGAGGAGCGGTTCGACAAACAGGGGCAGCAGGATTATATCCAATTGCTGCACGGGCTTTTTAAAGGAGAGCAATCCAAGGATTTTATAAAGCTTGCCTATCTTACGGGGATTCTGCCGATTAAAAGATACAAAAGCGAGTCGGCCCTGAATAATTTTAAAGAATTTACGATGTTAAATCCCAAACGGCTTTCCCCGTACATTGGCTTTACGGAAGAAGAGGTGCAGGCTCTTTGCAAAAAGTATAACATGAGCTTTGAAGAAGCGGCCCGCTGGTATGACGGATACTCATTTCCGCGGATAAAGCATGTTTACAACCCAAATGCGGTTGTCAACGCAATGCTGGACAGCGAATTTGATAATTACTGGACAAATACGGTATCGTATGAATCGCTGAAGGAATACATCAGCATGAATTTTGACGGCTTGAGAGACTCTATTATACAAATGCTGGCCGGCAACAGATGCACAGTAGACGTACACACCTTTCAGAACGACATGACCAGCTTTCAGAGCCGGGACGACGTCCTGACAGTGCTGATCCATCTGGGATACCTGGCATATGACGCGCAGACCAAAGAAGCCTATGTGCCCAATGAAGAAGTGCGCTCCGCCTTTGCCGCCGCGATCAAAAGAACCGACTGGACACCCGTCATACAGGCCATACGAGACTCCGATCAGCTACTGCAGGCAACCTGGAACCAGGATGGGAACGCGGTCGCCGAAGGCATTGAACGCGTGCACCAGGCCAATACCTCGATTTTGCAATATAATAACGAAAACGCCCTCAGCTGTGTCATTGCGCTGGCATACTACAATGCGGTAAACGAATACACTGTGGTTCGGGAGATGCCCACGGGAAAAGGATATGCCGACCTCGTGTTCCTGCCGCGGCGTCATTCCTCCAAACCAGCGATGGTAGTAGAGCTCAAATACAATGGCTCAGCCGAAGGCGCACTTTCACAGATAGAAAACAAGCAATACCCGGCAGCACTAAAAGAGTACCAGGGCAACCTGCTGCTAGTCGGCATCCATTATAATAAGGAAGATAAAAAACATTTCTGCCTCATCAAGCATTGGGAAAAAGCACAGGAAACCACATAAAAAGGAGAGCCATCAATAGAGCTTCGCCAGCATATTCCCGACACATCGTCCGGGGCAGGCAAGGCAAGGCGCCAGACAGCGCAGGGGGAGGGGGCGGACAGGGGCGGCGGGCGTTAAGGTGTGCCTGCCACCGTGCCCGCCGCCCCTGTCTGTCCCCTCCC
>CANSWW010000107.1 GCA_947650845.1 uncultured Lachnospiraceae bacterium | reverse complement strand
CAGTTCCATTTCGTCCATCATGCTGCTGTTGAAATCCAAAGATTTGGATTTCTATCATTATCCAAACTTATATAAAATCCAAACTTTTTTCTTAAATGCAGTATAAGGAACTTTTTCAGAGTAATCAGGCAGTTTTTGGCCGTGAGCAGCGGATTATTATGCCTTTTCTTTTTCGTTTTGTCAATTCCGCCCGGCTTTTATGCGGATTGCCGGGCCCTGATTTGGGCAGGCTGTAATTTATACGCGCTTCGGGAGCGGACGAACTTCGTCCTATAAGGAATGAAAAATCGGCTTCATTCCTTCAAATGTGCAGAGGGAGGTAAAGCCCATCTCCCGCAGCGCATCCATCGTTTCCTTAATATAAGCGGCCAGGTGCTCCGCCCGGTGCGTATCGCTGCCCAAGGTAAGGATCGTCCCGCCCAGATCCCGGTAAAGCTCCAAAATCGCCCGCGACGGGGTCAAATCGGACAGTCCGTACCGGTGGCTGGACGTATTTACCTCGATACCCTTACCGTCCCGGATCGTCTGCCGCAAAATCTCTGCCACAAGATCCTTTACTTTTTCAAAGGGATACACTCCCGCCTGGTCATACCGGCAAATCATATCCAGATGTCCTAGTACGCTGTAGTCCTTATAAGTCTGCACCACGCGCAAAATCTCCTCGTAATACCGCCTGTTATATTCCTCCTGCGTCCGCCCCCGCTGGAAATCCTGCGTCCAAAATTCCTGGTCCTCCACCTGATGGCACGACAGAATAATGAAATCAAACGGATACGCCGCAAACAGCCGCGCAAATTCCGGGATCGTGTGAACCTGCATCCCAAACTCCATGCCCTCCCGAATGACGATCTGCCCCGCGTACCGCTTTCGCAGACGCCGGATTTCCGCGTGGTACGCCGGATACTTCACATTCCTAAGCGGCCGGCCCTCTTTTTCCCGGCCGTCATACGTATCCGAGGCATCCGGCCAGTCTCCCTTTATTCCGTAATCCACGTGATCCGTAATGCAGATTTCCGAAAGCCCCTTCGCTATCGCGTCGCATACCAGCTGCTCCATCGGATAATCCGAATCGTCGCTGAACCATGTGTGTAAATGATAATCCGCAAACATTTTATTGGACTCCTTTCCCTATCCATGCCCATGTTCTCAGGGCATAATGGCACACTCCTGCGGTGTTTCCTTATTCATACCCGTGC
This sequence comes from uncultured Lachnospiraceae bacterium, assembly GCA_947650845.1. Taxonomy (GTDB): domain Bacteria; phylum Bacillota; class Clostridia; order Lachnospirales; family Lachnospiraceae; genus RGIG7193. The sequence goes on along the minus strand of CANSWW010000107.1, from coordinate 7,765 downwards.
TTTCACGGGCATACGGATTACGCTCTTACCGCATTTCCTCCGTTTGCCCGCGCCCCCGCCGTCCGCAGCAGCGTCTCATGCAGCCACACCATGCCAACCAAAATCACCAGCAAATAATACGGAAACATCCCCGCTCCCACCCGATTCGCAATTACCCCAAAGAGCGGCGGCATCAAGCTCGTCCCCACATAGGCGCTCGCCATCTGCACGCCAATAATCGCCTGAGAATTCTCCGCCCCAAAATGCTCCGGCGTCGCATGAATAATCGAAGGATAAATCGGCGCGCAGCCTAAGCCCACCAAAACCAGCCCCGCCAGCGAAACCGATTCCCCCAGAGGCAAAAGCAGCGCCCCCACTCCCAAAGCCGCGATCCCCTGCCCCAGGCGAACCATCTGCGCATCCCCCAGCCGCAGCGTCAAAAACCCGCAAAGCCCCCGTCCCACCGTAATGCCCAGGAAAAACAAGCTGGCGAACCCGGCCGCCTTCTCCGCCGGGACCCCCTTTTGCAGCACCAGATAACTGCTGGCCCACAATCCCGCCGTCTGCTCCAGCGCGCAATAGCAAAAAAACGCGCCCATCACCGCCTTCACACCGGGAATACGGATCATCTGCCGCAGAGAAAGGGCCTTCCCCGCCTCCCCTGCGGCCGCCCCCGCCTCCCGCCGCTTCCACAAGGGCAGGCTCATCACCAAAACCGTCGTCAACAACACCTGTATCACCGCAATATACCGATACCCCATATTCCATCGGCTCCCGCCCGCAAGAGCCGCCCCCATGATATACGGCCCCGCCGAAGCCCCCACGCCCCACATACAATGCAGCCAGCTCATATGCCGGCTCGCGTAATGCAGCGCCACATAATTATTCAACGCCGCGTCCACGCTCCCCGCCCCCAGGCCATACGGAATTGCCCATAAGCAAAGCGCGCCAAAGCTGCCGCTGATCGAAAAACCAAACAAAGCCGCCGCCGTCATACCCACGCTGATCGCCGTCACTCGCCCCGTACCCAGCCGACGCGTAAGCCGGTCGCTCTGCAGACTCGAGACAATCGTCCCCGCCGAAATAATCATTGCAACTACCCCGGCATAGGAAACCGGCGTTCCAAACTCCCCGTACATCGACGGCCAGGCCGCCCCCAGCAGCGAATCCGGCAGCCCCAGACTAATAAACGAAAGATAAATAACCGCCAAAAGAAGATGAATCATCTTGCGCCCCTCCTCATTTCCTTGTATAATAATACCACCAATTCCCATAAACCATTAACAAAAAACAGGCAAAATCATATGACAAAACCGTCAAACAAGGAGGGGACTTATGGCACTCGAACACTGCAACGCCCAAGTAAACGCCCAAGGCCGGGAAATCAAAGAACACGGCACACGCCTTTTCCCCATCGCCTGCTACCACGACCGCCTCGCCCAGGACGCCGTTCCCTGGCACTGGCACGACGAATGGGAAGTCATCGTCATTCAACAAGGATGCGCCGTCCTCTCCATCGACGGCCAAACCCACACGCTCAACACAGGAGAAGGCATTTTCATCAATGCCTCCGCCCTCCACAGCGTCCGCGACCAGGGTAACACCGACTGCTGTCTCCAATCCCTCGTATTCCATCCCAGGCTGGTCGGCGGGAGCCTCGAAAGCATCTTCTGGCAAAGCTACGTGCAGCCCATCCTGTCCCATACCGGCCTGAAATGCCGCCCCCTTACCCCCGCCGTCGCCTGGCAGCAAGAAGCCATCCGGCACATTCTCACCGCCTGGAACGCCTGTACCCGGGAACCAGCCGGCTACGAAATACAAACCCGCACCGCCCTCTCCCGCCTCGCCCTCCTGCTTGTCACCCACTGCCCCGCCCCCGACAGCCGCCCCGGCAGGCAAAACCATCCCGCCGAAAAAGCTCTCCGCAGCGAAGAACGCATCAAGACCATGCTAAACTACATCCACGAGCACTACCCCCGGGAAATCACCAGCGCCCAAATCGCCGCCAGCGCCGCCATCAGCGAAAGCGAATGCCTCCGCTGCTTCCGCGCCATGCTCGGCACGACCCCCATCCAATATCTGCGCCAGTTCCGCATCCAACAAGCCGCCGCCCTCCTGATCTCCACCGACCTGAAAATCGCCGAAATCGGCGCCCTGTGCGGCTTCCAGGAAATGAGCTACTTCTCCAAAGCATTCCGAGGCGTTAAAGACTGCACGCCCAAGGAATATCGACAGACAAACAGCCGCGCAGAAAAATAGAAGGAGAAGCATAACACAGCACGAGCCACCTTTGGACTAACTGTCCAATGACAGATTCCGGAAAATATGGTACAGTAATTTTAGCCGCCACTGTTACTTATTTTATACGTCCCGCCTACTATCCGGGGTGGGACGCGGATGCTCTTGCAAGGAGATTTTGCTTATGGGGAAAAAAGATACCCTTACCAAAGAATTTATGCGACAGCCGGATATTTTTGCCGACGCATTTAACCTGGCTCTTTTTGACGGACGCCCTGTGATCCGCCCGGAACAGCTGCATCCTCTGGATTCGGTCGAGACGGCGGTTCCGTATGGGGAGAAGGGCGCGGGGCTTCCGGTGCAGAAGCAGCGCGACGTCCTCAAATATTGGAGCGCAATGGAAGATGATTCCGCGGTTTATGTGATCCTGGGACTTGAAAATCAATCCTCTTTGCAGTATGCTATGCCTGTAAAGGCGATGGTCTATGACGCGCTCCAGTATGCGGCGCAGGTCGAGGAAGCGGCGCGATCGCACCGGGACAAAGGAAAAGAGGAAACGTCATACGTCCCGACCGGAGCCGAATATCTATCCGGATTTTATAAAACCGACCGTCTGGTTCCGGTGATTACTCTGGTCGTTAGCTTTACGCCGCAGGCCTGGGACGCCCCCATGAGCCTTCATGATCTGTTTTTACCGGCGCTGCGCGATACGCAGATTCTTTCTTTCGTGCCGGATTACCGGATCAACCTGCTGTCGCCGGCTTCGATGCAGGGCGATGAATTGGAACGGCTCAAAACGGATTTGCGAACCGTTTTTCTGTTTATCCGCTATTCCCAGGACCGGGAACAATTGCGGCGGATCATAGAAAACGACCCGCGGTTTCATACGCTCGACCGCACCGCGGCCGAGGTAATCAATGCGACAACCGGGGCGAAAATTGATTTAAGCGGAAAGGAGAAAAAGATCAATATGTGTAAAGCGATTCAGGAAATGCGTGAAATCGAATTTGCGCAGGGACATTCCCTGGGAAGGGAAGAGGGAGTGCAGGAAGGGCTCCAACAGGGACTTCGGCAGGGCATCCAGGAAGGCCGCCAACAAGGCATCCAGGAAGGCATCCGCGCCTTCATCCAAAATTACCGGGAAGAAAACCTTCCCCTGGAGCGTCTGGCCGCCAAACTGCAAAAATTTTTCTCTCTATCCGAAGAAGAAGCCAAGCTCTCCATTGAAAAATACAGCTAGCCCTACCCTCTTAAAAAAACCCATACCCTAAAAAAACCGTCCCAAAATTCAGGGATCGCTGCAAAGCTTCGACCGCACACAAAACATAGCAACATACCCGATACTGCAACCGCCATATCCTGCACAAAATCTTAGCTTTGTAGCAATCCCCCCTTCCCCCGCCCCGCCGACCGCATAAAACCCGCCCCCCATTCCAACGAAACATACCAAACAAAAAAACTGTCTGCCGCAAAACTCCGATCCCAAACAAAATACAGCTCCCTCATTCGCTCATGGATACCATATATTGTATAAAATCCCCGTTTCGCAGCAGACAGCCCTTCCCCATCCAATCCTCTTATTTTATTTAACTAACCCTTTACCCCCCGTCCGCCTCCGCGACCGTAAACACGATCGTCGAAGCCAACGGCGACACCACGCCCTCGGCCGTGCGCGCGCGCACCGTAAGCTTATACGTCCCGGCCTCCTTTGGCGTATACCCAAAATACCAATACACCCACTTCTCCGCCGTCGCGTCCTTCACCTCGCAGACCGTCCACGTCTCGCCATCGTCCATCGACACCTCGATCGCCGTCACCGGCACGTCATAATCATCCGCGTACCCCTCGAAAACGATCGTCTCGCCGACCGCGAACTCCGCCTCCCCGGCCTCGTTCATAATACTCACATGCGCCCGGTACTCCTCCCCGGCCGTAATCACCTCAGGAACCTCGTCCTCCGCCGTCACCTCAATGCTCACGACATTGCGCGTAAAATACTTCGCCACCGTCCCCGGCATCCACAGCTGCGACGTCTGCCCGTCCGGCAGCGCCTCGCCGTTCACCCGGTAGACCAGCATCGCATTCTTCTCCAGCGCATAGCTCAAAGGCATCGGGATCCCGTACCCGTCCGAGCCCGTCACCGTCACCGTATTCGCACCGGCCGAAAGCTCCGCCAGCTCCAAAATCGCACTCAGCGGAATCCCGCTCACCTCGGCATTCGCCACCGCGCTGCCCGTCGCGCACGCACAAGCCATAATGCGGGTTTCTTCCTTCTCCTCCAGATCCGCCAGCGTAATGCTCTGGCTGTGCTTCAAGCTGCCCGACACATTGATATAATACTCCCCGACGCTCTCCTGCCCCTCAGCCAAGGCAAACGCCGGCTTCGCGCAAGCGCCGGTAAGCGCCGTCCCATACAAATTAAACACATCGTTCGAAGGCGAAATCACATCCTGGTTATAAGAAAAATCCCCCTTCACATTCGCCACCTTCGTGTACGCCACGCTCTGTGCGTCCAAGGCCTCCAGCTGATATCCGTTCAACTCCAGGCCGGCCGCCTCCGGCGCCTCCCGGTCTGCCTCCGGAGCCGGGGCCGCCGGGGCTTCCTGCACCGGCGCCACAGAAGCACAGCCCGATAACAGCAAGGTCGCCCCCGCCAGGCCGGACATGATTTTTTGATTCTGTTTTCTGCTCATGACAGCTCCTCCCTCTTACTGGACATTAAACTCAAACACCGTATTGTTTACACAGACCAAGTCGCCGTCGGGCCCGTCCGAAGTCACGCGGATCTCCATCACATACGCGCCCGCATCCGGGATCTCAATATCGTACGTCCAATACACCCACTGCTCGGACACAGCGTCCTCCAGCTCATACTCAATCCACGTCTCGCCGCGGTCAAACGAAAACTCAATCTTTTGAATCGGCTCGTTCCAGGCATCGGCATACCCCTCCAAATGGATCGTCTCGCCCTGCTTAAAGATCTGGCCCACCGTCGCATTCAGCACGCCCGAATTCGGCTTGTCAAAAGACAGCCCGTTCGCCGGGTCAATAAAATCACCGTTAAACAAGCCCCAGGGCTCGCCCTCCTTGTCGCTCACGCAGATTTCCACAACGCGCTTCGTAAAATCGCCCGCCGACGCATTGTAGCACCAGAACGCGTTCGGATACCCCTGGTTCGCCGGGATCGTCTGCCCGTTCATCTCCACCACGATCAAGCCGTCGTTCTCCAGCACATACTGCGTATCTAACGGATAGCAATACCCGTCGTCGCCGATCGGCTCAAACCAGTTCGCGCCCTCATGCACCCCGGCCTTCTCCAAAATCTTCGCCACCGGGATACCGGTTACCTCCGCCTGGTAAATCGTCGCCTGTCCCGGCCCGTTTACCGTGCAATGGCTCTTCATCACCTGCGTCACCAGGCCAAACTCCTCGATCATCTCCGGCAGCGTCATCTCAAACGGATTGTCTACATCGCCCGTCACCTTGATCGTCCAGTTCTTGAAAATATCCTCATTGATCTGGCTGTCATCCGTCAACCACTCCGAAGGAGCCGACTTAATCGACTTAAAATACATCTTCTCCACCGGGGTAATCTCCGTCTGGTTCCAGTCAAACTCCGCCGTCACATTCTCCGCCGCGATATCCGTAATCCCGGCCAGCACGTCATACTTCACATAATCCCAGCGCAGGAAATTCCCGTCCGGGTCAATATAATGGCAGGACTGGCAGGAGCCCTCAAACGCCGAGCCCGCCTTCATATGGATCGTGTGGATCGTCTCCTTCAGCTCCGCCTCATAGAACGTATGGCAGCCGATGCAGTTAGCGTACGTCTGCTCCGTATCATACTTAAAATAAATAATGCCGTGGTAAGTATCCATCATCTCCAGGGCATCCTCCAGCGTATGGCAGGCATTGCAGCCGCGGTTGTCCGCATCCATATACAGATTGTTCCACGAAGAAACAAACTTGCCGTCCTTCACCGTGTTGTCAAACGGCGTTTTCTGCACCTGCACGCCGCTCGGAAGCGTCGTCACCCGGGGCGCGTTCGCCGCATCCGCCGCGTCGTTCTTCTCCTCGCGCAGATACGTATCCGGCAAAGCCGCCTCCCGGCTGTTATAAGAGCCCGCCGTCTCCGCCGGGGCCGTCGTCTCGGGAGCCGCCGTCTCCAAAGCCTGCGTTTCCGGGGCGGCCGTCGTCTCGGGAGCCGCCGTCGTAGCCGGGGCCTGCGTCTCCGGGGCGGCCGTCTCCGCGACCGTCGCGGCCTCCGACGTCGCAGCCGGTTCCGTGGCCGCCATATTGCTGCAAGCCGCCAGCCCCAATACCATAGAAGCGGCCAGCAGCAAAGCAAACACCTTCTTACACATATCCATTCCCTCCTCACATGTGTATGATAGAAACAAACACAGGTTACCAGCCCTGCCACAGCGGCCGATAACCCTCAGATACAATCCCAGTATACCATCTCGTTTGCAAAAAGACAAGCAATTTGTGAACATTTAATGAAAAAACGTTTCGACCGCGAACATTTTTAAGCAAAACAATGGCGGCAGATCCCCTCCGCCGCCATTGCCCTGTCTCATTTCCACAAAACCGGCTTTCTACATCCCGTCCGCCTCCGCGACCGTAAACACGATCGTCGAAGCTAACGGCGACACCACGCCCTCCGCCGTGCGCGCGCGCACCGTAAGCTTATACGTCCCGGCCTCCTTTGGCGCGTACCCAAAATACCAGTACACCCACTTCTCCGCCGTCGCGTCCTTCACCTCGCAGACCGTCCACGTCTCGCCATCGTCCATCGACACCTCGATCGCCGTCACCGGCACGTCATAATCATCCGCGTACCCCTCGAAAACGATCGTCTCGCCGACCGCGAACTCCGCCTCCCCGGCCTCGTTCATAATACTCACATGCGCCCGGTACTCCTCCCCGGCCGTAATCACCTCAGGAACCTCGTCCTCCGCCGTCACCTCAATGCTCACGACATTGCGCGTAAAATACTTCGCCACCGTCCCCGGCATCCACAGCTGCGACGTCTGCCCCTCCGGCAGCGCCTCGCCGTTCACCCGGTAGACCAGCATCGCATCCCGCTCCAGCGCATAGCTAAGCGGCATCGGAATCCCGTACCCGTCCGAACCCCTCACCGTCACCGTATTGGCCCCGGCCGAAAGCTCCGACAGCTCCAAAATCGCGCCGAGCGGAATCCCGCTCACCAGCGCATTCACCGCAGCGCCGCCCGTCGCGCACGCGCACGCCATGACCCGCGTCTCCTCCCGGTCCTCCAGATCGGAAAGCGTAATGCTCTGCGCATGCTTCATGCTGCCCGACACATTGATATAATACTCCCCGACGCTCTCCTGCCCCTCAATAAGAGCAAACGCCGGCTTCGCGCAGACGCCCGTAAGCGCCGTCCCATAAATATTAAAAATATCATCCGACGGAGAAATCTTATCCTGATTCCAGGAAAAGCTCCCCTCCACATTCGCGACCTTCGTATAAACAGCTTCCTTTGGCGTCACCTGCTCCAGCCGAAACCCATCAAGCTCCAGAC
>CANSWW010000106.1 GCA_947650845.1 uncultured Lachnospiraceae bacterium | reverse complement strand
CCGATTAAGAAGATGGAATATTTTTCCTTACGGCTTTATAGCCGCTCTTCTTTGCCGCCCACCGTCCATTCGCCGGCCAGCGAAATGAGCTGCGGTACATATTCGGAGAGATCGATATGATTGACCTCGTTGATCGTTTGCACCCAGGCAGCCGGGATGCTGTCGATGCCGGAGTAGGCGCCGGCCATCGCGCCGGCCATCGCTGCGTTCGTATCGCAGTCGCCGCCAAAGTTGACGCAGTATTCATTGACGGCTTTTACGTCGCCTTTTCCGAGCACGAAGAGGGCGATCGCAACCGGGATCGAATCGGCGGCCAGGTCCATGCCGGCGTAGATATCGTAGAGATTTTTCATCGCCTTTTGGGGATCTTTTTCTTCTTTTACCAGGCTGCAGGCGTGACGAATGCGCTTGGCGACCGAAGGAGCGCAGATTTTATTGCCGTACTGCCCGCCCAATTCGGCGGCGCGGATGGTTTCCTCCACAATACGGTCCAGGTCCGTTTCTCCGCCCAGGCAGACGGCGATGCCCCAGGCGACGGCCGCCGCCGCGGAGACGCAGACATCGGTATTGTGGGTCGGCAGGCAGGTTAAGTAGACATCCTTTACCAGTTCCTCGCAGGAAGAGCGGCGGATCCCGTGAATGATCCCCACGGGGCTGATACGCATGGCGGAGCCGTTGGTATTGCCGTTAAGGCCTGACTGCGTGATATCGGCGCCGGCGCGGATGGCCCGCAGCGCGCGTTCGGTGCTGGGGCCTAAGGGACTTGCGTATTTGCCCTGGACACGGTCGGCCCATTTGATGATTTCTTCGACTACATCGTGCGGTTTTACACATTTATGGCGCAGGAAGGAATGGATCAGGGCCAGCGCCTGCTCGGTATCGTCGGTATATTCGCCGGCCTTTAGCCCGTCGTGGAAAACATGGCCGGGATCCGGGGGCAGGAAGGTGTCGATCCATCCCCACCGCTCCTTAACGGCCTGCTGCGCGTAGGTCGAAGAAGGCACGCCGAGGGCGTCGCCGGTGGCCATTCCATAGAGTGTGCCTGATACGCGTTGTTCGATTGTGATATTCATGTTGATCCTCCTTGGTTATTCATTGACTTTTCTTCGTTTTTCTCTTATAATAAAGCATTGGTTTCAAATGACGTTTGGGAGAGGTGACTGTATGCACTCGATCGATAAGGAATCCCCCATCCCCGCTTATTACCAGGTGTATAATGATTTGAGGCAGCGGATTTCCGGCCATGAATGGGGCGTCGGCGAGACGATCCCGCCTGCCGGAGAGCTGAGCGCCGAATACGAGGTGAGCCGGATTACCGTGCGCCAGGCTTTGAAGGAGCTGGAACGGGACGGCTTTATTACGCAGCAGCAGGGGAAGCCCGCCGTTGTCAATGAGCGGAAGGCCCCCTTTGTCCACAACTTAAGCTACAACCTGGTTTCCAGCGAGCGCTTTAATGCCGGGAGCCTTCAGTCCTATAACATATCGGCGCGCAAGGTGGAGCAATGCGTGATCCGTGATGCTTCTCCTGAGGTTTGCTCTCCGCTTCAGCTGCCGGCCGGTTCGCCTGTTTTTTATTTTTCCCGACTGTACTGTTCGGGGGATCGCATCCTTGCGCTGGGCAAATCCTGGGTCCCCGCCCATTTTGTACCGGGCATCGAATACATCGATATTCCTTATAATAAGCTTTCCGCTACCTTGGCCGGGGATTACAACCTGATTGCCAGCGAGGTCGAGGACACGATCGAGGTGACGCGGCCCACATTGGAGGATACCCATCTTTTGAAGATTTCCCCCGACTCGCCGCTGATGCTGATACGGGGGCTGTCCGTCCTCGAGGATTCGACGCCGCTGGAGCTGTCGCACACGTTCTGGATCGGCAATTCCGTTCGTTTTAAGCTATCTTTGAAAAACATCAACGGCGTTTTTCGCAACTTCCAGCCGAATGGCTGAGACCCGTCATCCCCTTGCCTGAATGACGGGTCCTTTTTTAGCCTTCGATTACTTTGACATAGTATTTTCGTTTGCGCGGCCCGTCAAACTCCAAAAAGAAAATTCCCTGGGAGCCGCCTAACAGCAGCTTCCCGTCCTCAACGATAAAGCACAGCTCTACCCCCATCAGGGACGATTTTACGTGTCCCGCCGCGTCCTGGGGCGTGTCATGCTGATGCTTGAAATCGACTTTGGTCGGAATCAGACGGCAGATTTCGTCCTGGAGATCCTCAAAGCCCATCGGATCCCAAAATGAGGTGACGGTCATTGAGGCGGTTGTATGGGGATTAAACACCAGGCAGAGGCCGCTTTTTACCCCGCTCTCCTGTACGGCTTCTTTTACCTGGTCGGTGATATTGATCACTTCGTTGTACCCGGTCTGCAATTCAAATTTTTTTAGCATGGTTCCTCCTTGTGGTATTACACAACAATGATTTCGCTGTTTTTGAGCCCGGCCGCGCCTTTACAGAACTCCCAGGGGCCTTCCTGGCCGCGGCACTGCTTCTCTCCCAGCATGGCCATCAGATCGGCCGCCAGAAGGCAGAGGGGGACAAACAGCATCAAAGGGGCCGCATAGGGAGAATCGGTCTTAGGGACCTGGATACAAGGCGCCTCGATCCCCAACTCCTCGGCGGTCCCGTCCGTAACCACCATGAGCTTGCGACCCATCCGGACGGCCGCGGCCAGCATTTCTTTGGTGCGGCTGAGACCGGCGTTTTCCGTGTGGGCTACGACGATCGTCCCCAGCTGTTCTATCTCTTTGATGAAGCAGTTCAAGTGGAACCACTCCTCAGAATTGATATGCATCGCGTAGCGGCCGGTGGCTTCCAGCATTTTGGCGTGACCGTACCAGGCAGTCGCGTAATCGCTGCCCGCGCCAATGTAGTCAAACGCAGGAAAATCCTTCCAGGAAGCGGCGATCTGCCTCACGGCCTCGTCCATCTGTGGAAGGCTACTCTCCAGCTTTTGGCCGAGCCCCTTCAGCTCGCGCCGGTAGGCCCCGGCGGCGTCCATCGTATACCTGGCGCGCACCTCCCCCATGCGGATCGCCAGCAAAAAAAGCGCAAGCAACGCGACCATATAGGAGCGTGTCCCGGGCGCGCTTTCAAAGCGGGGAACCTCCAGGGGCAGGATCCGTTTGGCGTGGATCCCTAAGGGGGATTCAGGCTTGCCTGTGATCGCCAGCGTGAAGGCCCCGTACCGGTTGCAGCGCAGGACCGCCTCGGCCAGACGGGCCGCGCCGCCTGAGTTGCTTACTACAATGACCAGCGGGCTGTAGGCGCTCCCCTTCAGAAGCTTCTCCGGCGTAAAACGGCTTAGCTCCAGGGCCGGGATCGCCTCTGTTTTCAGGCCGGTGAGCTGTTCAAAGGCAGGCTTCATGGCCATGGCCGCCGCCCAAGAGTCGCCGCATCCCGTAAGGATGATCCGCTGGCAGGAATAAATTTCCTGGAAGGACAGTACGGTGCGGATCTTTGGCTCTAAGTCGGCGTACTGTTCGTTCAGCAGCTGCGGCAGGCTCATTACCTGGCGCCGCATGGCACAGTCATAGGTTGTGTTCATTTGCTTCCTCCTCGTATGATTGGCAGCCGTCGATCCCTTATGGCCGTTTGGCTGCCGTGGTTTTGCTATAGCGTCAACACATACTCTCCCACCTGGCGGCTGTAACGCAGGGCCGCCGGAATCAGGGCATCGGGGATTTCCTGTGTGAAGCGATGGGTCTCAAATGTAAAATCGCCCGTATAGTCGATCCCGCGCAGAGCCCGCATCACCTCCTGCCAATCCATGATGCCCATGAAGGGAAGGACATGGTCGTTTTCTTTTCCGTTGTGATCCGAGATATGGGTGGCCTTGAGCCGTTTTCCCAATAGCTTCAGCGAAGCCGTCTGATCCTGCTGCATGATACTGGCATGCTCCACATCCCAGCAGGCCCCTACGTTATCATAGGGCAGGCGGTCGATCAAATCGGCCAGCTCTTCGGCGGTCGCCGTGTAACGATGCCGGGGAGCAATATTTAAGTCCCACAGATTTTCGATGGCAATCCCTACATTGTGAGACGCGGCCAGCTCCAGAAGCGGTTTAAAATATTCTAGGGCCTTTTGGCGCGAGGATTCAAAGGGCCTGGCGCTGTTAAAATCGGTCGCGGCATGGATCACCAGCCAGTCAATCCCCAGGCGGCCGGCCGCCACAATCCCCCGCCGGATCAGCTCTTCCAGAAAGGGCCGTTCCGGAAGCGTTTCGTCGCAGTAATCATAAAAGTGGGAATGTCCCTGGGAAAATTCGACGTTACATCGCTCTTTCATCGCCAGGACCTCCTCCAGCCAGTACTCCCACCGTTCCCCTGTAAAAGGCGTTTCGAATACGGCACAGTCATGGAAATTCATATCAAGAACCTGGTATCCGGCCTCGGATAACAGGCGGATCGATTCGGGGATCGGCGCTTTCTGCCCGCCCGGGCGGTTAAAATACATGCAGGTAGATGTTGATAATCTCATCTCTTCTCTTCCTATCCTTTACGTGGAGCTCGCGTCCAGACTTTGGCAGCCGGGCTTATTCGTGCAGGCAGAATCGCCGCACCGCTTCCAGAACCCCCGCCAAATGGTCGCTTTTCGTCACATAGTCGGCGCTTTCGCGCGCGGCGGGAATGGCATTGGCTACCGCCGCCCCGATGCCCGCCGCCCGCAGCATTTCACAGTCGTTTTGATGGTCGCCTACGGCGAGGATTTCTTCCATAGGAATTCCCAAATATTGGGAAAGAAAACGGATCCCGTTCGCCTTGGTGGCCTGGCAGTGCACGATCTCGACCGAGCGGTCGTTATAGCGGGTAAAGCCGTACTGCGCCGGAAGTGTGCGGCACCGGGCTTCGACCTGGCCGATCCGACCGGACGCGTTCCCGTCCATGACCATGATTTTTTCCAGATGCAGCTCGTTCCAAACGGCTTCGGTGAGCGCCATCTTATTTCGATAAAATCCCTCTTCCTCCCGCTTTTCGAGAATCCAGGGAGTTTCTCTCAGGTAAAATTCCTCTCCGTCGATGCTGAATACGATCGACATCCCCATCCGATCGGCCTCTTCTATGAGCGGGCGCAGCGCGGAAAGGGGGATCGGATAGCGCTTTATGATTTGCCCGCGCCGTACGATCATGGCCCCGTTGCAGCTGATATAGGGCAGCTCCAGCCCCAAAAGCGCTTCGTAGCTTTCGCTGAGGCAACGGCTGCGGCCGGTGGCGATCGTAAAGCCAATCCCCTTTTCTTTCAGCTGCCTTACCATCAAGAGGGCTTCCTGGCCCAGGAAAGATCCCGGGCCAAGCAGCGTTCCGTCCATATCGCTTACTACAAGTTTTACCATGTTTATGGCTTCCTTTGTTACTGGTTGGCCTTTACATAGGCTGCCAGCTTCTCGTTACAGCCGTTGACGATATTGTCATGCGTGGTCTGAATATCCTGCTCCCCGGCTCCGAAAAGTTCCATATTGTCGCGGATGATGGAGTCAAGCTCCCAGTTAATGATGTCGAACGGCTCCTGGACATTGGGGTTGCTGGCTTTCATTTCCTCACAGGCCACGGCGAATTTTTCGTTTTCGGCGAGGAAGGTTTTCATTTCGTCGAGCTCAAAGGTTAAGCTGTTGATCGGGATGTAACCGGTCTGCGTGCAGAAATCGTACTGCGCCTCGGGGCTTGCCAGGTACTGGATAAAATACCAGGCTGCGTCCACCACGGCCTGATCGCCGCGGTCAAAAATCAGGTTGCTGGAGCCGCCCACGGCAACGCCGCCCTGGTCGTCGGCGCTTACCTTCGGCAAAAAGGCAGTGCCCCATTCAAAGCTGTCGCCTACCAGATCGGTGATTTTACCGATACGGGCCGAGGACATGACCGCCATGCCGAACAGCTGCATCGCAAATTCTTCGTTGATGTTATCCTCTACTTCCTTGTAGCCGCCGGTCTGTACGACCTTCTCCCATTCCGTCAGGTAGTTCATCAGCGTACCGTCGTCGCCGAAGGTAACGCGGGTCATCATGCCGGCGCGGCCGCCTTCGTTGTCGCCGAAGAAATTGTATTCGCCCTGGCCGCCGATCCAGTTGGCCATCTGGTAACGGCGTACCGCTACGTTCAGGCCATAGCGGGTCACATTGCCGCTGCCGTCGGTTTGCATCAGCGCCGTAATGCATTCCGCCATTTCGGCGATCGTTGTCGGCGGATTTTCGGGATCTAAGTTGGCATCGCGGAACATGTCTTTATTGTAGTACAGAAGGATCGCGGAACCATTGAAGGGCATAGCGATCATTTTATCCTGATAGGTGGCGGCCCTGGCCGGATTGGCCACCAGGTCGCCCTGCGCTACCAGCGTCTCGCCGCCGGCCGCGTATAGATCGGCCACCGGCACAACCTGCTCGTAATCCATGATCGAAGGGATACCCGCATTGGCAATCATGGCGCAATCGGGGAAGTTTTCGGTATCCTTCGCCTGGTACAGGGTTTTCAGTTTTTCATTGATATCGTCGCCCTGGAAGATACAGTCCACCTGGATCCCCTTTTCCTTGCCGACCGTATCGTTGAATTTCTGTACGACGGCGTTGAGAGCCGTCTCATTGGCGCCGGTCATGGTGTGCCAGTATTCCACCACGGTCACGCCGTCCCCGGCCGGATTGTCCGTCCCCTGCGAGCCGGACGCGTTTTGCGTCTCTCCCTGGGAGGCAGCGGCCGGCGCGGCCGTCTGTCCGTCCCCGGAAGAGGAACAGGCTGCCAGCCCCCCAACGAGGGCCGCCGCCAATGTGGCTGCGAGTAGCTTGCGAAGCGTTCTTTTTACCTTTTGCATTTCTTCTCCTTTCCTTATTTATGCCCGTATTCCCAGGGCATAATGGTACACCCTTGCGGTGTTTCCTTGTGAATGTCCGTGTTTTCAGGGCATAATGGTACACCGCATTCTCTATCTGTCAACAGGTTTACCCCTTTACAGATCCAACCATCATCCCGCTTACGATCTGCTTTTTAAAGAGGATAAAGACCGTAATCGTCGGGATCAGGACGATCGTCGCCGCCGCCATAATCGGGCCGTAGACGGTGCCGTCCGGGAAATTCAGCATCGTGATTCCCACCTGCACGGTGCGCATTTCATTTTTATTTGTCACCAGCATCGGCCACAGGTAGGTATTCCAGGTGCCGATAAAGGCGGAAATAAATACCGTGGTCAGGACCGGCTTATTAAGCGGCAGTAAAATCCTTGTAAAGAAGCGGAAGTTGCCGCATCCGTCCACCGCCGCCGCATCGTAGAGCTCGCTGGAAAAAGACAGGAAATTCTGGCGCATCACCAGGATATTGAGGGCGGACGCGCAGAACACGATCATCATGCCGAGGTAGGTATTGATCAGCCCCAGCTGTGACACGGTCTGATAATTGGTGACCATCAGGCAGTCGGCCGGCACCATAATCGTGGCCATAAAGAGGATAAAGATCACGTTTTTTCCCTTGAAGTGTAAAAAGGAAAAAGCAAAGGCGGCCGTGCTGGCGGTCACGAGCCGCATCAGGCTCGACACACCCGCGATAATCAGAGAGTTAAGCATATACCGAAGCAGCGGCGTCGAGCTCAGCGCGATCTTATAATTATCAAAATGGATGCGGCGCGGCAGGAGCGATAACTCCGTATTCAAAATCTGATCGGGATCCATGAAAGACACGCTGATCGCGTAGAGGATCGGCGATATTACAATCAGTCCCAGCCCAATACACAATACCTGATAAAGGATTCCCCCTACCTTCTTTTTCATTGATAATGCACCCCCTTCTTCTCAAAGGCGAAGCTTAAGCACAGGGCGATGAACGTAAATACAAAGGCAATGATCGCTGCCGCGTAGCCGTCGTTATAATTTTGATTGTTGATCGTCTGCTGGAACATATAGGATATCATCGTCTGCGTCGAACCGCGCGGCCCGCCCTCCGTCAAAATCAGCACCAGGCCGGACATCATCATGTTTTTGGCCAGGGAATTGCAGATCAGGAAAAACACCGTGGGCGAGATCAACGGCAATACGACGCTCACCGAGCGGCGCAGGATCCCGGCCCCGTCCACCTCCGCGCTTTCAAGCACATCCTTGGGCACGCCGCGCACCGCCGCCAGCAAAAAGAGGAAATTGTAACCGATATTCATCCAGACAGAGATAATGCTCAAAGCCACCATCGCGATCTTAGGATCGCCCAGCCAACGGATCTGCTTCTGCAGCAGATGATTGAGCACACCGATCGTCGGATTGTACATCAGATTGAAAATCATCGCTGTCACGGAGAGCGACATCGCCATCGTTACCGCGAACATCGTCTCATAAACCGAAGAAGTTTTTGTCTTATTGCAGCACAGCATCGCCAGCACCAGCGCAATGACAATCGCTAACGGCGAGGCCATCGCTACGTAAACCAACGTGTTTTTGATCGATTGGATAAACGACGGATCCGAGAGCACATGGATATAGTTTTCCAGCCCTACGAAATACCGCACCTCACCCTTGCTGTTGACAAGGAAAAAGCTGTTGATAATCGTTTTGATAAACGGGTAAAAAATAAAGACGGCAAAAAATATGGCGGCCGGGCTCAGATACAAAAACGGTTCGATCCGTTTAAAGAAACTCCGCTTGCGCGCCGCCCCCCTGGATATTTGCTTCATGCTCCTTCTCCTCCCTCAACTTATCATACTTTTATAACAAGTTCTTGTAATAAAAATAGCACATTCTGTCGTGCTTGTCAAGACTTTAATTCGTCATTATTCTGGCTTTTTCTGCTATTTCCGCTTCTCTTTTAGGCGTATTACTTATTTTGTTTTTATGACAGGATAAAAAAATCTGCCAATGTGCCGATATCGTATGCACGATATACGGACAGGCAGAAAGGCAGCTTTGTTTTATATGGCTAATATGGAAAACATTTAGAAATGTTTCCTTACTATCCCGATGCTTAATGATGCTGTTTGCCAATATCTGGATTTCCTTCT
>CANSWW010000105.1 GCA_947650845.1 uncultured Lachnospiraceae bacterium | reverse complement strand
AACCCCCCGCTCTCCCGCGGCGTCCCTCCGCCCGTTACCTAGACTTCACATAAGGCTTCCCATTGGCCGACGGCACCCTAGACCGCCCCACAAACAAGATCAGCACAATCACCGTCACCACATACGGAATCATCGAGATCAGCTGCGCCGAGATAAAATTCCCCGACCCCAGCACCACCCGCAAGCCGGTACAAAAACCAAACAGCAGGCAAGCCATCATCGCCCCCTGCGGCCTAAACTTACCAAAAATAACCGCCGCAATCGCGATAAAGCCCTGGCCCACAATCGAAATCGGCCTGAACTGATTTGTAATCGCCATCGTCACACAAGCGCCGCCCAGCCCCGAAAGGAAACCGGAAATAATCACCGCCGTGTAGCGCATCCGCTGCACGTTAATCCCCAGCGTATCGCAAGCCTTCGGATGCTCGCCCACCGCCCTAAGCCGCAGGCCGAACTTCGTCTTATAAAACACAAACCACACCACCACCACCACGATAAACACCAGATACGACGTGCTGTAGGTATTAAACACATTTTTAAAAAACCGCGACCAGACGGTAGACCCCTCAAACACCCCGCTAAAAACCATCGGCAGCTTGCCCTCCAAGAGCGCCGGCGTATCCGAAGAATCAAACAAGGCCTTCGAGATCAAGAGCGCCACACCGGGAGCCAGGAAATTGATCGCCGTACCCGCGATCGTCTGGTCGGCATTCAACGACACGGTCGCCACGGCATGCAGCAATCCAAAAACCGCCCCCGCCAGGCCTGCGCACAAAAAACCCAGCC
Source organism: uncultured Lachnospiraceae bacterium (assembly GCA_947650845.1). Lineage (GTDB taxonomy): Bacteria > Bacillota > Clostridia > Lachnospirales > Lachnospiraceae > RGIG7193. Next base: position 8,224 of record CANSWW010000105.1, on the reverse strand, counting down.
AGCCATTGCCCGTAAGATACCCCACGGCCGCCCCCGCAAAAGCGCCGATCGTCATCATCCCCTCGATTCCGATGTTCACCACGCCGCTGTTCTCCGAAAAACAAGAACCCATAGCGGCAAACAGAAGCGGAGGGCTGTAGATCAGGGTCGCATAAATCAATGTGCCCAGACTATTGATGATTCCATCCATACTTATTTTCCCTCCTTCTTCTTACCCAGAACCTTAAACACATGGGAAATAGCGATAAAGAACACGATCGTTCCCGTAATAACCTTGATAATCTCCGAGGGCGCCTTAATCAGGTTCAGCTTACTACCGCCGTATTTCAACGCCCCGTAAAACAAGCCGCTGAAAAACACGCCGATCGGGTTCGAAGCGCCAATCAGCGCCACGCTGATCCCCTCAAAGCCAAAGCCCTCCTGCCCGGCAAACAGGCTGATCCGCTCCCCCAGCCCCAGCAGGTGCACCGCGCCGCCCATGCCGCCTAAAGCGCCCGAAATAGCCATCGCCGTAAACACGGCCTTATTCACACTGATACCGGCATACTCCGCCGCGTTCTTGTTAAAGCCCACGGCCTTCAGCTCATAACCCAGCGTCGTCTTTTCAATAATCAAATACACGATCACCACAAAAACCAGAGCAATCAATATCCCCCAGTTCGTGGCCGGAGCCAGCCCCGCCCGCATCGACTGCGGCAGCAAAATCTTCGCCGTATCCGCCACATTTTTGGTCGCCTCCGCCGTACCGTCGCTGTGGATCGCCGGGATCGTCACCAGATAATTCGACAGATAGAAGGCAATCCAGTTAAACATAATCATCGAAAGCACCTCATTGATGCCCCACTTCACCTTCATGGTCGCCACGAGCACGCCCCAGACAGCGCCCGCCGCCGCGGCCGCCAAAAAGCAGAGGATTGCATGGATCACCGGCGGGGCCTCCACAAAGATCCCCACCAGGCAGGCCGCCATGCTGCCCACCACAAACTGCCCCTCCGCGCCGATATTAAACACGCCGGTGCGGAACGAAAACGCCACCGAGAGCCCCACAAAAATCAGCGGCGTGGCATACACCACCGAATACGACAAAAACCGCGGTTTGCTCAAAGCACCGCTGATCATGGTCGTATACACCAGAACCGGGTCATACCCCATAACCGTCAAAAATACAGCGCCCACAACAAAGCCCACTAAAATGGCCAGCAGCGTCAGGAATACAGGGTTTTCAAAAATACTTTTCTTCCTACTCATGCCGTACACCTCCCGCCATCATCAAGCCCAGCGTATTCTCATCCGCATCCTTCCCCGCCATGGAACCGGCAATATGCCCGTCATAAATCACATCAATGCGGTCGGACAAGCTGATAATCTCATCCAGCTCAAACGAAACCAGCAATACCGCCTTCCCCTTATTGCGCTGCTCCACGATATACTTATGCACATACTCGATCGCGCCCACGTCCAGCCCGCGGGTCGGGTTGACCGCAATCAGCAGATCCTTATCATTATTCACCTCGCGGGCAATAATCACCTTCTGCTGGTTGCCGCCCGAAAGCGTCCCCGCCGGCCGGCCGGCCGAATCATCCGGACGCACATCGTACTTCTTCACCGCCTCCTCCGCATACCGCCGGATCGCATCCTTCTTTAAAAAACCATGGTTCTGATACTCGGGCTTACGGTAATTTTGCAGCACCATATTCTCCGCCACCGTAAAATCCAGCACCAGCCCATGCTTCTGCCGGTCCTCCGGGATGCTGGAAACGCCCTTCTCAAAAATCGTGCGCGGCCTGGCATTAAAAATATTTTCCCCGTTGACCGTAATACTGCCGCTCTCCGCCCTGCGAAGGCCGGTGATGATCTCCACCAGCTCGGTCTGGCCGTTGCCGTCGATCCCGGCGATCCCCAGGATCTCCCCCCGGCGCACCTGGATGCTCAGGCCCTTTAAAATCTCCACCTTCCGGTAGTCGATCCCATGCAGGTCCTTCACCTCCAGCACCACCTCGCCCGGCTCCTTATCCTCCTTCTCCACCTTAAAAGTGACATTGCGGCCCACCATCATGCTGGCCAGGTCCTGCTCCGTCACATCGGACACCTTCACCGTATCAATGTACTTGCCCAGGCGGATAATCGTGCAGTAATCCGCCGACTCCTTAATCTCCTTGAGCTTATGCGTAATCAGGATAATCGACTTGCCGTCCGCCGTCAAATTCTCCATGATCGTAATCAGCTCCCGAATCTCCTGCGGCGTCAAAGAAGCGGTCGGCTCGTCCAGGATCAACGTCTGCGCGCCCCGATACAGCACCTTTAAGATCTCCACCCTCTGCTGCATCCCCACGGAAATATCCTCAATCCGCGCGTCCGGATCCACCGCCATACCATATTTTTCCGAAATCTGCTTCACATCCTCCCGGGCCTTCGCCATATCCAGGGTAATCCCCTTCACCGGCTCCATCCCCAGGACAATATTCTCCGTCACCGTAAAAGGCTGCACCAGCATAAAGTGCTGATGCACCATGCCAATCCCGCACTGGATCGCCTTGCCCGGCCCGTCGATGTCCTCCTTCTTCCCGTTTACATAGATCTCTCCCGACGTAGGCCGGTACAAGCCGTACAGCACATTCATCAGCGTGCTCTTGCCGGCGCCGTTCTCTCCCAGGATCGCGTGGATTTCTCCTTTATGGACGGTTAGATTGATATTGTCATTCGCTACGAAATCGCCGAACTTCTTGACGATATTCTTCATCTCAATGACCTTCGTATCTAAGTCCACAGACCGTACATTTCCCAAAAAGCCTTCCTCCTTCTTTCCGCCGCCAGCCGCCCGGCCGCTTATTCTCAGGCGATCACCGCCGTAAATCCCATCTCGCACACCATACGCTTTAGCCTCTCCATAAACGCCAGGTCCGGCGTAGGATGCGCCGCATACTGCGCCCGCACTCCCATCGGGCGATAACGGATCAGCTTATAGCGGATCGCCCCGGCCTTTAGATACGGCGCCAAAAACCCGGCCGTCCGCCTCACCGACTCCTCCCCGTCAAACAGGCCCGGCACGATCACCGTCCGGATCTCCGGCAGCTTGCCAAGCGAAGCCAGATACCGGGCATTTTGCAGCACCATCGCATTGTCATGCCCCGTCACCAGGCGGTGGTCTGCCGCGTCAAACGCCTTGATATCCAGCATCACGCCGTCCGTCACCGCTAGAAGCTCCGGATCCTTCGAAAAATCCAGCGTCCCGTTGCTGTCCAGCAGACAGTCAAGCCCCTCGGCCCGCGCCAGGGTAAACAGCCCCACCAGAAAATCCCGCTGCCTCGTACACTCCCCGCCCGACACCGTAATTCCCCGGATATAAGGCATCTGGCGCCGCACCTGCTTCATCACCGCCTCCGCCGTCATATGGGTAATACGGGGGGAACTGCCGTGAGGGCAGTTCCCGATACAAGCATCGCACAAAACGCATTTCGCCGCATCATACCGCACGTATCCCGGCCGCAGCCGGCCACGCTCCCGTTCCTCCCCGTCCCGATGCCGGACCTCCCGCAGATCCTCCGGTTCATCCGTCCAGGAAAGCGCCCCCGTCGGACACTTTTCCACGCATAGCCCGCAGGAAACGCACAGATGGATCGTCTCCGGGTTGTGGCAATAACGGCAGTCAAAATTACAGCCCTGCAGGAAAACTGCCGTCCGGTTGCCGGGGCCGTCAACCGAGCTAAACGGGATAATCTTATTCACCAATGCCTCAACGGCCATCTCAACGCACCTTACGCTCCAGGATCTTGCCATATTTGGCAGAACCCAGGCCCAGGCCCGTGGTATTCTGCAAAACAGCCTCTCCCCGATCCAGCTTCTCCATCTCCGAACGCTTCACCAGATAGCCCGTAACGCGGATCACATCGCTGTCGCCCCGGTAGAAGGACAAATAGCGGATCCCCTCTTTAAAGCTCCCCTTCACGATATCCAGCACATACTCCGGATTGTTATGTACCGTAATATCAATCGGGAAAATATCCCCGGTGCCCGAAGGGAAATACTTGTGGAATTTCTCCAGCACGCGCAGATGGTCTATGAGCTCCTTCGGCTCCTCGCCGATCGGAATCCGCGTCCCCGGGCTCGTGCAGATATCCTCCGCCAGCCCTACCTGGGCATGCAACAGGAAACGCTTGCCCGTCCCCAGGCAGTACGGGTTCTCATGCGCATTGTTAAACGCCTCGATAATATCCATGATCTCCACGCCCAGCTGATTGGCCTCCTCGTTATGGCCGAAACGTCCCTCTTTCCCTTCCTTCTCAAACAGGGTATTGACGCACTCCGCCAGGCCGACCAGGCCGTACATAGCCGAAAAACGCTCCTTGCTGATAAATCCTTCCTTCACCAGGAAGCTGTACTCAAAGAAATTGCTCTCCTCCACCATGAACTTAATCCGCGCATCCATATAACGGGCCATAATATCCAGCACATACGGAAGCGTCTCCTTCTTAAACTGCTCGATGCTGTCCGCCCGGTCCGCGATATGGTTCAGGATCAGCCGGCACAGCGTATAGGAGCCGCCGCCGATCAACAGCCCGTTGTAGCAGCTGGCAATCGCATAATTCTCCCCCAGCTCCGAAGAAAACATCTTGTGGTTAGCAAAGCTCGGCTTCGCGCTGTGCAGCGCGCAGTCCACGCCCGCCAGGGCAAACTCGTCGCTCGTAATCTCCGGGTCATAGCGCATCGTCAAATTCGGCGTCGCATCCTCTAACTCCGCCTCCGCCTTCATAATCAAAAGCCCCGCCCGCGTCGGCTTCGGCCCGATGTCCGCATGGCAGAACGAATCCACGATCGTGCGGTCAATGTGCATCATAAACAGCCGGATCGCCTTAAACGCCGTCTCGTCGTCCACGCCCTCTAAGAAAGGCTCGATCAGCTGATCCAAATTACCGATGAAAACCGGGTAATTCGTCACGCTCGGCACATGCTTGTAGAAAATCAGCAGCGCATTCAAAGCCTCCTGCAAATCCTTAGGCGGATCCAGCTTCAAAAACTCGCAGCCGTCCCGCATCAGCTTCCCGTAATCCGGCACGATATAACGCGGGCGCATCGGCGCATGGCCCTCATTCAGGTCGCAGATGCACTTCTTCTCAATCGGTACGTTCAAAAGCTCGTCAAGCCCCTCCGGCAGATCCAATACCTCCATCAGGGAATCCGCATGATTGCACATCGCCGTCAACTTCTGCTCATGCGTCATCGTAAGGCTGGTAATCGTGCCGTAAATATCCTGGCGGATCTGCTCCACCCGTTCCATACTGATTTCTCTCATATCACATTTCTCCTCCTGTTTCGTTTCCTAAAGGAAAACGGTTATAGCTGATTGTATTATACACGAAATTCACAAAAATTTCTACCGAAACTTTCAAAAAACCGTCAAAAAAGCCGCCGGAATTCTCCAGCGGCCTCTTTTTCGAGACACATGCACGAAAACAGGATAATCAATCCAGCTCGTACACCTCACCATATTTTGTTTCAAAATCAGCCTGATTATCCGGAACGGTAATCTTGCCGTCGATGATATCCTGCTTCGCCTGCTCTACGGCCGCCAGGACATCCGCCGGCAGCAGCGTCTGAGTCGGAGCCAGGTCAACGCCGCCGTCCGTCAAGCCATAGGTATGAACGCCAGCCGTATATGTGCCCTCCAGCACTGCCTTGGCAATGTCGTAGCTCGCGTTATCCACGCGCTTCATCGCCGAGGTCACAACCGTATCGGGGGCCAAGCTGTTCTGGTCGGTATCCACGCCGATCGCCCAAATGCCTTCCTCCGCACAGGCATCGATCACACCGGAACCGGTGCCGCCGGCCGCATGGAAAATCACGTCCGCGCCCTTGGTCACCATATCCTTGGCAGCCGTCTTACCTACGCCGGCATCGCCAAAGTTATTCGCATTGTACTGCTGAATGGTCGCTTCCGGATTGGAATCCAGAACACCCGCGCAGTAGCCGTAACCAAACTCATTCATGGGGCCCGTGTTCATGCCGATTACAAAACCGACGTTATTCTTCTCCGTCATCATACCGGCCACGATCCCTACCAGATAAGAAGCCTGCGCCTGTTCAAACATCAGGCAGGCCACGTTCGGCAGTTCCGCATTCGCACTGTCATCAATGATCGCGAACTTCTGATCCGGGTAGTTCTCCGCCGCGGTCTTGGTCGCCTCGGACAGCATAAAGCCCACGCAGATGATCAGATCGCATTCCGCGTCAATCAGACTCTCGATGTTGGGCATATAGTCGGCATCCGTCTTGGATTCCACATAGGTAACCTCGATGCCAAGCTCTGTCGCCGCACGGTTTAAGCCTTCCCAGGAAGTCTGGTTAAAGGAATGGTCGTTAATGCCGCCTACGTCGGTAACCATACCAACCTTGATCGCCCCATCCCCGGTCGGAGCCGCCGGAGTCTCATCGCCAGCGGGGGCCGCCGTTGTCTCATCGCCGGCCGGAGCCGCTGTGGTTTCATCGCCCGCCGGAGCAGCCGTCGTCCCCTCGGCAGGGGCAGCCGTCGTGCCGCTGTCCCCGGAGCCGCAGGCAGCCAGGGAGAAAACCATCGAGGCAGCCAGTAACAGTGCCAAAACTCTTTTCTTCATCTTTTTCCTCCTTGTTTTCTTGCTAGTGTAAAAGGGATATCCCTCATCCCTTTTCAACTACGGTTCTACTCTAACACAAGATATCAAATTTTTCAACCGAAACCTTGTCCCGCCACACAAAATTCTAGAATCCCTTATGAGACACATCCGTACGAAGCGGACATAATTTTCCACAACGAATACAATCTTCCTCCCCCTCGATCAGACAACTGGATTTTTGGCTTCTCAAAAAAGAAATCTCGTCATCCATCTTTGTATCATTCAGTTTGTAAATATCTATAATATGTTTTGCAACTGCGTATTTCCGAATAGCAGAAAGAGTAGATTCAATCGTCGGAACACCGCCGCTGTGTTCTTCCCTTGTAACGATAGATAAGATATCCGCGCAATCGTTCGTTCCCATAAGCACCGCTCCCATGCACGCCGCCATATCATCCTGGTCCAACGCGCAATCTGTGGGCATCGGCCCTAAAGGCATAATAGGAAAACCATTTCTTTTCTTTAACCATTCGCATATCTGAAAAATATGCTGAGGCGATGCATGGCCAGGCGTCTCAATAATCGCTCCAACCCCATTATTGAAACAATATTCCGCAATTTCAATCTGTTTTAACAATTCCGCCTGATATGCCGAATCCATCCCATCCCGCAAAGCGCCGCTTCGAAAAGAAGAACCAATGCTCAAAGTAACATGATTTGCTCTTGCGATCGCTATAACCTCATCCAAAATTTGAATGTAGATATTTTCTTCCTTCTGCCCCACAATCATATCTCTGCAAACCGCTGCACCGCCTCGCGACGTTATAGGAATACATCTCTGTTGACTTAATTCTATCAACTGATAACTGGGGGTCGGATGAATTGTCATAAGCCCCACGCCGTTTTCTGCCTGCTCTTGAATCTGCTCTAAAAGCAAAGAAGCCGAAATCCTGTGATTGGCCTGCACCGCCTGATAAACCGGAACCGTACCAACAACAAAGTCGCCGTCCCGGCTTATTCTCCTCCATAATTCTTCACCTGGTCTTGTTTTATACAAACTCAAATCTGTTATAAGCGTAACCGGAAGCAGACTTTCACGAACTGCATCCATTCTTCTTAGCTCTGTGTCATAGCCTTTCGCGCTATTTGCGCCAAGCAACACATTCAACGCCGTAGGAGCATTCTCTCCGATATAACATTTATCTGCCAAAAAAATTCTATGCTTTTCCATCCAGGATCTTCCTTATTGCCTTTATCGTATCTTCTTCAGAAGGAATTTCTTGCCTTTTCAATTGATTACAATAAAAGCCAACCCTCTCCTCCATCCATTCGTTATTGCTGTCATTCTTTAACACATACTGCATTGCTTCCGTATTGTAATCTGTATTTTTTTGCACGACAGGTAAAACCTTCCTGCCCCTTGCACACGCCAGCTCCACTTCCGCCTTTGTTCCAAACCCTCCTGCAAAAAGTATCACAAATGCAGAATCCGCAATAAGAGGCGCCCGTGCTTGCTTAAGAGCCGGGAGCAGCGACATATCTTTTCCATACTCAGGAGAAACTGCGTATGGATTTGGAAAAACATGAATTCGCCTGTTGATATCCTCCTTATTCTTTATAACGTACTCTAAAAACGA
>CANSWW010000104.1 GCA_947650845.1 uncultured Lachnospiraceae bacterium | reverse complement strand
GGCCGGGCGGCCCTGGCGCGCCGGGCGGAGCGGGCGCTTCCGATTTTGATATTTCGACGGTCGGCGCCTGGAGGAAAGCGCCGGAGGCCGTGACGGAGTTTGCCGGAGAATTTGAGGCGGACGTGGTCATCGTCGGCGGCGGCCAGGCGGGCGCGGCGGCGGCCCGTGCGGCTACGGAGGCCGGCGCCTCGGTCATCGTTTTAGAGATGCAGGAGCAGGATAAGATGATGTTCAAGGGCGGCGGGCAGATCGGCCACATCAACTCCGAGTTCTTAAAGAGCCGGGGCGTGCCGGAGGTAGACCTCATTGAGTTTGTCACCGACTGGCAGCTGCGCACCAACAACCGCTCCCGCGCCGGCCTGATTATGAAATACGCCAAGAACAGCGGCAAGTGCTTCGACTGGTTGACGGACAGCTATACCGACGAGGAGAAGGAGGCCTGGTCGGTGCGCCAGTGGCCCTTGAGCGAGAACTATACGCAGAAAAAGAGCGGGATCAGCACATGGGTAGGCACGCCGACCCTCAATGACCGCAACATGACGGAGATCCCGATCCAGCGGGCGATGCTCAAGTCGATCGAACTGGGCGCGGACTGGCATTATGGCGTCAAGGCCGCGCAGCTGATTAAGGACGGCAATGCCGTCGCCGGCGTGGTCGGCCAGGCGGCGGACGGGACGTATCTGCGCTTTACGGCCCGCAAGGGCGTAATCTTGAGCGGCGGCGGCTTCGGCGGCAACCCGGATATGTGCCGCGACCTGCTGATTGAGATCAGCGACTATTGCTCGGCCGATACCCATATCGGCGGCATGGACCAGGACGGCTCGGCGATCGCCATGGGCTACTGGGCCGGCGGCCGCCTGGAGGCCCGTCCCCTGTCCTCGATGGGCGGCAACTACTGCTACCCCTGCAACAGCCCGGGCGACCCGATCGGCACGACCGCGGCTTTGTGGGTCAATAAGCACGGCAAGCGTTATTGCAACGAGGGATTCGGCGATATTGTTCTGGCGGCCATGGCCGGCGCGAAGGAGCCGGACGGCATGATCTATACGGTCTTTGACGAAAGCATCCGCGAGGATATCACCTACCAGGCTCCCGGCCATATGGCGGTGGACTATGCAAACGGAGAGGACGAGAAGCTGGACGAGATCATGAAGAACGCCATCGAGGCCGGCGACGCGGGCTTCGAGGTGCAGAACATGGGCGTGACGACGGTCTATGCCGGCAAGGACGCGGCCGAGCTGGGCGCGCGCCTGGGCTTTACGGGCGACGACCTGCAAAACTTCATCGCCACCGTGGACCGCTACAATGAGATCTGCGACGCCGGCGTGGACGACGACTTCGGCAAGGAGCCGAGCCTGCTGCACCGCCTGGAGGGGAACCTCTTTGCCTACGGCGGGCAGAAAACCTTCGGCTCGATGCTGGTGACCACCGGCGGCCTGTTAACCGACGACAACCAGCAGGTGCTGGGCGAGGATTTTGAGCCGATCCCCGGCCTCTTTGCCTGCGGCAACAGCTGCGGCGGCCGTTTCGGCATGCAGTACAGCACCTCGATTCCCGGCGAGTCGTTAGGGATTGCCAATACCCTGGGCATGGTGCTGGGGACCTATGTAGCATCACTGTGAGAAGGGAAAACGTAAAAACCATTTAAAAAGAGGGCTGCTGCTTCCGTGGCTGAATCGCCATGGAGCAGCGGCTCTTTTTGGCTGCGGCAGGCTTTCTGCCGGCGGCGCTTTTTGCATTGTATTTTCTCTTGTAATTGTGTATAATCGGATAGAGATTTTACAAAAACCCTGCGGATTCTGATCTCGCCGGCAGCGGCCTGCATGATAATCCGGGGGATTGCCTTGTTGGTCCCAAAAGGGAAAAGCAGCAACGGGAGGCGGAAAAGAAAATGAAACTTCGACTGGTGGCGGTGGATATGGACGGCACCTGCGTGGCGGGCGGCCACCGGGTGCCGCATAGGAATATATGGGCCTTGGAGCAGGCGTGGCGGGCGGGAGTCGTGGTCGTACCGGCTACGGGCCGGCCTTTATATGGCTACCCGCCGTCGCTGCGGCGTCTGCCGTGGATCCGCTATGTGATTTCCTCCAACGGCGCCCGGCTCACGGACCGGCAGACAGGCAGGGACCTGCGGCAGGCGCTGATCCCCGTCGGGGAGGCAGTTCGCTTTCTCCGGGAGCTAAAGGGCATGGCCGTATGGATATCGATTCATAAGGACGGAATCTGTCTGGACAAAAACCGTGTCCCGTTCTGGCACCGGCGGCTGTTTTATCCCGGAGATTTTGCGTCGGGCCGACGGGTTGCACATCTGGAATCGTGGTTGGCGGGGCAGGAGGGCGGAGTGGAAAAAATACAGATCTTTTTCCTGACGAAGGCGGCGCGCCGTCGGACGCAGGCTCTCACAAAACGCTGTCCGCAACTGGTCTGCTGCGCGTCCCACGACCGCTATGTGGAAATTACGGCGGCCGGCGCTTCCAAAGGCGCGGCCCTGCGCGCGCTCTGCGAGCATCTGGGGATTGCGCCGGAGGAGGCGATGGCAATCGGAGACTCGGATAACGACCTCTCGATGCTTCGCTATGCGGGCTGCCCGGTAGCCATGGGAAACGCGGCTTCCTCTATAAAACAGGCGGCGTCCGAGACGACGGCCGACAATGCGCACTGCGGCGTGGCCTGGGCGGTGATGAAACGGCTGCGCGAGGAATGCGAAGAAGAAAAGTCCTGCTAGCCAAGCCATGAAAAATCTGCTATACTGGACAGTACAGGTGCAAGGATACCGTTGCCGGTAAGAACGGGAGGCGGATGATGGATAGAAAGAAAAAGAGAACCAAGGGGCGGCTGCAGCAATATCTGGCCTGGCCGGCCTATTTTGCGGCGGCTGTGGCGGCTGTCAATGGGATTGTTGTTTTTGTGGACCGGACCGCCGGCCTGGTGATGCTGCCGCTGACCGGGGCCTGCGTAATCGGGGCGGGGCTTTTGTGGTGGTACCAGCGCACAAGGCTGTATCAGGATGTCTTAAACCTGACGGAGGACAATGCTCAGATCCAGCACCGCATCCTGACCGGGCTGCCGGTTCCCTATGGACTGATGGATGAGGATGGACGGATCCTCTGGGGCAACGACCGTCTGGAGGAGGTTTTAAAGGGCGAGAAGAAAAACCGCCGAATCCTGTGGGAGATCTTGCCGGAGGTAAAGGAAAAGACACTGCCGACGGGGGAAGAGCCGGCCCTGTTTCACATCGAACGCGAGCAAAAATTTTATCGCCTGGAAATCGAGTACATTGCGCTTTCAAAGGAGATGGTTTCGGCCGAAGCGCTGGGCGTGCACCGCGACGGCGGGAATCTGTATACGCTGTATCTGTTTGACGAGACCGCGGAGGTGCGCTATAAGCGCGACCGCGAGGACGAGCGATTGGTCGTGGGTCTGATTTATCTGGATAATTACGACGAAGTCCTGGAAAGCATCGAGGAGGTGCGTCGTTCCCTGCTGGTGGCGCTGATCGACCGGAAGGTCAACCGCTACGTGATGCGCATGGACGGGCTGTTAAAGAAGATCGAAAAAGACAAATACCTGGTTCTGGTCAAGAAAAAATATGTGGCGGCCATGCAGGAGGATAAATTTGCCCTGCTGGAAGATGTAAAGACGGTCAGCATCGGCAACGATTTGACCGTTACGATCAGCATCGGCCTTGGCGTGGGCAGCGGCAGCTATACAAAGAATTTCGATTACGCCCGGGCCGCGATCGATATGGCGCTGGGCCGCGGCGGCGATCAGGCGGTCATCAAGGATAAGGACAATATCCGCTATTACGGGGGCAAATCCCGGCAGATGGAGAAGAATACGCGCGTGAAGGCCCGTGTCAAGGCCCACGCGCTGCGCGAACTGATTGAAAACAGTGAAAAAGTCCTGATTATGGGCCATAGCAACGGCGACGTCGATTCCTTTGGCGCCGGCGTGGGCGTGCACCGGATCGCCTGTATGCTGGGCAAGCATGCCCACATCGTGGCGGATACGATCGGGGCGCAGCTTCGTCCGATGCTGGAGCGGGTGCAGGGAAGCTTAGAGGCGGACGACCGGCTTGTGATCTCCCGGGAAGAGGCCGTCGAGATGGTGGACAGCAGCACGCTGATCGTGGTGGTGGACGTAAACCGTCCCTCCTATACGGAATGCCCGGATATTTTGACCAAGGGAAGCAACATCGTCGTCCTCGATCATCACCGACAGATGGCCGAGCGTCTGGAGAACGCGGTCCTGTCGTATGTAGAGCCGTACGCCTCCTCGGCCTGCGAGCTGGTAGCGGAGATTCTGCAGTATGTGGACGACGACCTGCGAATCGGTTCGAGCGAGGCCGATATTATGTACGCCGGTATCGTTGTAGATACCAACAATTTTGTCAGCAAGACAGGCGTGCGCACCTTTGAGGCGGCGGCCTTCCTGCGCCGCAGCGGGGCCGATGTCGTGCGGGTGCGCAAGATGCTCCGGGATAATATGGATGATTACAAGGCCAAGGCCGCCGCGGTCAGCCAGGCGGAGATATTCGAGCAGTCGTTCGCGATCAGCGTCTGTGAGGCCGAGGGCCTGGCAAGCCCGACCGTGGTCGGGGCGCAGGCGGCCAACGAGCTTCTGAATATCGTCGGCGTCCGGGCGTCCTTTGTATTGACGCCGCATAACGGAGTGATTTATATCAGCGCGCGCTCGATAGACGAGGTAAACGTGCAGGTCATTATGGAAAAATTCGGCGGCGGCGGCCATATGACGATCGCCGGCGCGCAGCTGCGCGACTGCTCGATCGAGGACGCCAAGGCGTTCGTCAAAGAAACGGTAACAAAAATGGCAGAGGAAGGAGATATCTGATATGCAGGTAGTATTGCTGCAGGACGTAAAGAGCCTGGGGAAAAAGGGAGAGGTAGTAGAGGTAAAGGACGGCTACGCCAAGAATATGCTGCTGCCTAAGAAGCTGGGCGTAGAAGCGACCGCCAAGAACCTGAACGATCTAAAATTACAGAAGGCCAATGCAGATAAGAAGGCGGCGCAGCTTTTGGCGGAAGCAAAGGAGCTGTGCGGGAAGCTTGAGTCGGCCCCGGTGAAGCTGGCGGTAAAAATGGGCGCCGGCGGCAAGGCCTTCGGCTCGATTTCCACCAAGGAGATCGCGGAAGCGATTGAGAAGGAGCTGGGCCTGGAGATCGACAAGAAGAAGATCAGTACGGACGGCGCGATCAAGGATGCCGGAGAATATACCGTAAACGTAAAGCTGCATCCCGAGGTGTCGGCCAAGGTGAAGGTGCTGGTGGCCGCGCTGTAGGGGACGGGGGAGACGGATGGAAGAAGCACAGATTAAGCGGGTCCTGCCTCATAATACGGAAGCGGAACAATCGGTTGTCGGCTCGATGCTGATGGACAAGGAAGCGGTCCTCGCCGCTTCGGAGATCATCACCAAGGACGATTTCTATCAGTATCAGTACGGTGTGCTGTTCGAAGCGATGGTAGAGCTGTACCAGGAGGGCAAGCCGGTCGATCTGGTGACGGTGCAGGATCGTCTGCGGGAAAAAGACGTGCCGCCGGAAGTAAGCAGCCTGGAATTTGTGCGGGAGCTGGTTTCCGCCGTGTATACCTCCGCCAATGTCCGCTATTACGCGAAGATTGTCTATGAGAAATCCATGCTGCGCAAGCTGATCCGGCTGAACGACGAAATAGCGAACCGTTGCTATGCCGGCCGCGAAAATATGGAGGAAATCCTCGAATACACGGAAAAAACGACCTTTGATTTGCTGAAGCGGCGCAATACCGGCGATTTTGTCCCGGTCAAGCAGATTGCGCTCAATACGCTGGACCGGATCGAGGCGGCGGCCAGGCAGAAGGGAAACGTGACCGGCATCCCGACCGGGTTTGTCGACCTGGATTACCGGCTTTCGGGCCTGCAGCGCTCGGATCTGATCCTCTTAGCGGCCCGCCCCTCGATGGGCAAGACGGCCCTGGTGCTGAACCTGGCCGATTACATCTGCTTTAAGAAACAGTACAGCGTAGCGATTTTCAGCCTGGAGATGAGCAAGGAGCAGCTGATGAACCGCCTGTTTGCCATGGAGGCGCGGATCAATTCACAGTCGCTTCGCAACGGCGATTTGACGGATAATGAATGGAGCCAGCTGGTGGAAACGGTCGGCATGATCGGCAATTCCAAAATGATTATCGACGACACGCCGGGGATCTCCATTTCCGAGCTGCGCAGCAAATGCCGCAAATTTAAGCTGGAGTTTGGCTTGGATCTCGTGATGATCGACTATCTGCAGCTGATGAGCGGCAGCGGCAAGAGCGACAGCCGACAGCAGGAGGTATCGGAGATTTCCCGCGCGCTAAAGGCGCTGGCCAGAGAAATCGACGCGCCGGTGATCGCCCTGTCGCAGCTGTCCCGCGCCTGCGAGACGCGTCCGGACCATCGTCCGATGCTCTCGGACCTGCGTGAGTCAGGCGCGATCGAGCAGGACGCCGACGTGGTGATGTTCTTATATCGGGACGATTATTACAATAAAGATTCACCGGACAAAAATATTGCGGAGGTCATCGTGGCCAAGCAAAGAAACGGCCCGATCGGCACCGTCAATCTGGTCTGGCTGCCTGATTTTACCAAATTTGTCAACATGAGCCGGGAGGAGCAGAGGAATCGGCGCTCCCCGGAGGAAGGATAACAGAACAAAAAAGATGCGGGAATGCAAGAAAAGCCTTGCATTCCCGCCATTTTTTTGCTATACTCTGAATTGTAAAATATTTCCAATCATAGAATGGTAGGTTCAGGAAAGGAGTACATAACCCGTGGCCAGATATCTGATTTCAGAGGCGGCCCGTCAGACGGACGTGGAGGCCCATGTTTTACGATACTGGGAGGAAGAGCTGGAACTGGAAATACCAAGGAACGAGCTGGGGCATCGCTACTATACGGAAGAGCATATTCGGATTTTTAACCACATCAAGGAGATGAAGGCACAGGGCTTTCAGCTGAAGGCGATCCGGGACAGCCTCGCTGAGGCGGCAAATGAAACGGCGGAAGCGGCCTGCGCGGCCAAAGAGGCGGCTGCGGCCGCCGCGGAGGGAGAGATCGCGGGGGCGAAGGCGGAATCAACGCCGGAAGCAGCGTCGAATACGCCGGGGACGGCCTCCGGCACCAAAACGGCGGCGACGATCGCAGCGCTGGTGGCAGGCCCCGGAGGCGGGCAGCCGGCTACGCTGGCCAGAGAGGACAAGATGGTGGAGTTTGAGAGCATCGTCTATGACATTGTGACGGAGGCTCTGCGCAACAACAACGAGCGTCTGGGACGGGAAGTCAGCGACCGCGTCAACGATAAGGTAGTCAAGGAGATGAACTACCTGATGCGGGAAAGTGAGAGCCAGATGGAGGAGCATTTCCGCAAACTGGATGAAGCTTTGACCAAGAAACGCAAAAAAAATAAGAAGGACAGCGAGGCGGCAGTCACCCGAATGACAAACCTGCCGGTCGTTTCACAGAGCAAGCGCAAACGCCGCCTCTTCGGTCGCAAGCGTAAAACGACGATATACTAAAGAAAAAACGGCATGCCCTGCCAAAAGGACATGCCGTTCGTCTC
The DNA here is from genome assembly GCA_947650845.1 of uncultured Lachnospiraceae bacterium. GTDB lineage: Bacteria > Bacillota > Clostridia > Lachnospirales > Lachnospiraceae > RGIG7193. Next base: position 1,457 of record CANSWW010000104.1, on the reverse strand, counting down.
GTATGTACCGGATCTCCGGACGGGAGATCGGCTCCGGACTGCTTATTCAGCCTCAGGAGCGCCAACCGGACATGTGCTGGCGCAGGCGCCGCAGTCGATGCAGGTATCCGCGTCAATTACATACTTGCCATCCCCTTCGGAAATAGCGCCAACCGGACATCCGTCTGCGCAGGCACCACAGGAAATGCATTCATCGGAAATTTTGTATGCCATACTGAAATCCTCCTTCCAATAGTGGGTTCAGGCGTTGCCGCCTTTCCTTATTGTATACTAAAAAGAACGGGATTTCAAGTGCAAAATCAAATCTCTTGCCATTCCTGTTATTTCGTGGTAAGATCATATTTGTAAAAAAACGGGCGATACTAACTGTAAGAAAAAGCAGGAGGAAAATACGATGACAGTTACCAAGGATATGTTGATTGGCGAATTGCTGCAGCTGGATTCAGGAGTGGCCCCCGTACTGATGGCGGCGGGAATGCACTGCGTCGGCTGTCCGGCCTCCCAGGCGGAGTCTCTGGAAGAGGCGGCCTTTGTGCACGGGATCAATCCCGACGCGTTGATCGGCGCTGTGAATGAATATTTCGCGGCGAAAGAGGCATAAGGGACGCTGCTTTCCCAAAAAGGGGGCCGTGCACGGAGCTTTTCGTGCAACGGCCCTTTTGCCTTTTATTCATGTAAGACGTGCCAGCTTATCAAGCGCCCTTGAAGCGATAATCGTTTCGCAGTGCTCTTCGCAGTAGGCCAGCGCCGCGGTATGGCTCCTGCGGGGAACGCCGTATTCCGAAAGGGTATTGCAGGTGCGGCGGAAGGCGTCCTCCTGGCCGGAGGCGTGGATGCAGAGATAATAAAGCTGCTTTACCGGATCCTTAAACAAGGTGCTGTGCACGAGGATAGCGCCCTGCAGCGCCAGCGCCGCGTTGGCCGCTTCATCCAGGCTGCCAAAGCTGAACAAGCGAAACGCGGGGGCTGCGGATTCTGCCGTCCCTTCTTCTTTCTTATGTTCGGAGGCGCCGGCAGCCTCATACAGCTGTTTTAACGCGGCGGCCCCTTCCAGAAGGCCGGCGGCCAGCTCGGATAGATCCGGCGCCTCATCCTCCTCCTCCGCGTAGGGGGAGAAACGGGAGAAGCGGGTATCCAGCTCATCCGGATCCTCTACCCGTGTGACGATCAGCATAATGCTGTCCAGCGTCAGCGGAATGGCCTCCACCATCAGAGGGACGTTCTCCGCCTGGAAGCCGACCTCGTCGGCCGCCTTTTGGATCATTTCATGGAACAGATGCCGGGCCTTTTCACTGCCGTAAGCCAGCTCGTTTAAGTCGATCTGACGTTCGTCTAGGTCGCTGCGGCTTAACGTGCAGCGGATCTGGTTTTCATTGATTCGTTCTATTTTCAAAAAATCACTTCCTATCTGGGATTACCTGTGCCGTATGGCAGTCAGTACCGTCTCTAGTATACCC
>CANSWW010000103.1 GCA_947650845.1 uncultured Lachnospiraceae bacterium | reverse complement strand
TGCGCCGGAGAGAATTCAGTAATACGGGAGAATACGCGGTACACTATTTAAGTGTGTATGGAGATCAGCCGGTAGCAAATGAGCGGATCGTCTTTAATTCACTGGAGGACCGTTCTTTGAATGAGCAGGTACGGCGGTGGCTGTCCCTGATTGCGCCGGGAATCCTGCCGCAGGTATTTGTAAATGCCGGCCTGCGTACCGCTGAGCTCAAATATGGATTTCGGGAAGGAAACGAAAAGACAAACGCATATAAAAGCGTCAATGTGGGTTTTGGTATTACCTATGTGCTTCCCGTGGTAATTGCTGTTCTATCGGCAAAACCGGGAGATCTGCTTCTTCTGGAAAATCCGGAAGCGCATATCCATCCGGCAGGACAGAGATGGCTGGGAGAGATGGTTGCTCTGGCGGCAGCCGGCGGCGTGCAGATTTTGCTGGAGACACACAGCGATCATGTACTGAACGGGATACGGCTGGCGGTAAAAAAGAAAAAGCTGGCATGCGGCGATGCGGGGATTTTCTTTTTCCATAAAGACGAACAGGATGAATACAAGCATAAGGTAATTTGCCCGAAGCTGGATCCTTCCGGAAACATTGATACATGGCCGGAAGGCTTTCTGGACGAATGGGATCGTGCATTGTTGGAACTTTTGTAAAGAGAGGTATAGATGAAAGCAGTTGTAAATGATCTGGCATTTGCGTTTTCACCGAAAGGCATTAGGGATTCGGATTTATGAAGCCAATATAAAAAAGCACAAAAAAGAGAGGGAGAACTATTATGGGAGAGGAAAAGTAGCCAGCCCGATGGACCTGTCGGATCTGGAAGCGCAAGAGCTTCTAAACCGTGCCATATGGATTAAAAACCGACTGTATGCTCGTAAAGGGACACATAATTATGCGTTTCAGCATACAGGAAATTGTATTTATCATGGGTACATAGCCGATGATTTAGGAGATGATATTCTATCGGTGTTATACAGGGAAAAATGGGACTGAGAGAGGGAGGTTCAATGACAGACGAACACCGCAAGGCTGTAAACGATTTTTTTGTGAATGTATTTAATAAAATTTTACTATACGAGGAGCAGGCGCTGAACCGGGCGGGCTGTACGGATCTCTCCGTGCGGGAGCTGCATGTGCTGGAGGCCGTGGAAGCCTTGGAGAAAGAGGGGCGCAACAGCATGAGCCATATAGCGGCCCGGCTGTTTATCAGCGTGGGGGCATTGACGACCGCCGTAAATGTGCTGGTGCGCAAAGGATATCTCAGCCGGGAGAGCGGAGAGAAGGACCGGCGCATTGTGTATGTGAAACTGACCGACCAGGGCCGGGAGGCGGCAGGGCGTCACCAAATGTTTCACGAACAGATGGTGGACAGCCTGGAAGCGCGGCTGGACGACGGGGAGTGGGACACGCTGATTCACTCGCTGGATACGCTGGAGCGGTTTTTCAGCTCCGCGGGCGGAAATACCACAAGGGTGTGACCATTATACCCTGGGAACATGGGCAAACAGCGGAAGCACCACCTGGCACAGAAGGGAGAGGAGGAGACAGCAATGAGCACGCGGGAAATATTGGATCGGCAGCAGCAGTTTTTTGCGTCGGGCACGACGCGCGGCGAAGCGTGGCGGCGGGGGATTCTGCAGGCAATCGGCCGAGGGATCCGGGCGTATGAGGAAGAGATTCTGGACGCGCTGAAAAGCGATCTGGGCAAAAGCCGCACCGAAGGCTATATGAGCGAGGTCGGGATGGTGCGGGAGGAGCTTTCTTATATGGAAAAGCATTTGCACGGCCTGATGCAAAAGCGCCGGGCGCGCACGCCGCTTGCCCAGTTTGCGGCTGCCAGCTATATGCTGCCGGAGCCGTACGGGAATGTGCTGGTGATGAGCCCGTGGAATTACCCGTTCCTTTTGTCGCTGGACCCGGTGATCGCCGCGGTGGCGGCGGGCAATACGGCGCTTTTAAAGCCCAGCGCGTATTCGCCGGCCGTGAGCGATGTTTTGCAAAGGCTGTTTCAAGACTATGTGCCGCCGGAAGCGGTGTATGTGGTGACCGGTGGGCGCGAGGTAAACGAGGATCTGCTGGAGCAGCGATACGATTATATCTTTTTTACCGGAGGGGTGACGGTCGGGCGTCTGGTCATGGAAAAAGCCGCCCGCCATCTAACGCCGGTGACGCTGGAGCTGGGCGGCAAGAGCCCCTGCCTTGTAGATGAGACGGCGAATCTTTCGCTGGCGGCGCGGCGGATTGTGTTCGGCAAGTATTTAAACGTCGGGCAGACCTGCGTAGCGCCGGACTATGTTCTTGTACAGGAGAGCGTAAAAAACGAACTGATGAGATACCTTTTGAGGGAAATCCGCCGGCAGTTTGGCCCCAATCCTTTGGAAAATGCGGATTATGGACATATCGTGAACCGGAAGCATTATGACCGGTTGTGCCGGATGCTGGAAGGAGAGACGGTTTGGACGGCCCAGGGGCAGGTTCGCGTGGGGAAGGGATCAGAGATTGAAAAGACGGTTAAGGGTAGGGAGGAAGCGCGGCCCGGCAAGCTGCCAACCAACCGCGCACAGACCGAGGCGGTCCTTAGCCCGGATACGCTGCAGATTGCGCCGCTGGTTTTGCCGGCGCGGCCACAGAGCCGCTGTATGCAGGAGGAGATATTTGGCCCGGTGCTGCCGATTCTGGTTTATAAAAAACGAGAGGAAGTAATCTCGTTTGTGGAAAGCCGACCTCGTCCGCTGGCGCTTTATCTGTTCAGCGAGGATAAACGCTGGCAAAAGCAGGTGATGGAGCGCCTGCGTTTTGGCGGCGGCTGCATCAATGATACGATCATTCACCTGGCAACCACGGCTATGCCCTTTGGCGGGGTCGGCGAGAGCGGGATGGGGAATTATCATGGAAAGTATGGCTTTGACACCTTTACGCACTATAAAAGCATTGTCGATAAGAAAACCTGGCTTGATCTGCCGATCCGCTACCAGCCCTACCGGACCTGGAAAGAGGCGCTCATCCGCCGGTTTATGGGTCATTGATGATTGACCTGGTAGCCCGTATGAGGAATGGGGCTCCAGGTAACATTTTTGCGGAAGGCCGCAATGGCAATCGGCACGTAAGTAAACATAAACAGAGGGAATGTAAAACTGTAAAGAATCTTTTTAAAGGCGCTGGTACGGATGGATTTCCATTCGGTGATGACCGTGATGATTCCCAATACAAACAGCACCTGATAGTATCCCCACAGGCTGCCAAAGAGACTGTCCGCGCACAGTGTAATCAAAGCGGAGGATTCCGCCAGGATGCCTATCACCAGACAGACACCGTTGACGATGAGCGTGCTGACAGAAATCAAAGCAGCCGGCGCGATCGCCATCAGCATATCAAAAGCCGCAAAACGGCGCTGCTTCAGAATCGTGTGGACGAGACCGCTGCCATAGCGGGCGAGCACCTGGTAAAATCCCTTGCACCAGCGAAGCCGCTGGTTCCAGGACTGGCGGAAGGTGACCGGCTGCTCGTCGTAGACGATGGCCCGGCTGCAGTAGCCGATGGTGATGCCATGCAGGACGGAATCCACGGAAAATTCCACATCCTCCGTCAGCAGATGGTGGATCCAGCCATTGTTTGCTTCGATCACGCTGGCTGCGACCATAAAACCGGTGCCGGAGATGGCACAGCTGGTTCCTAACTGCATGCGGACCTGGTTTAAAAAACGGGATTCGCGCAAAAACCATTGAGCATAGCCGGCGGAAATCCAGTTGGTATCGTAGTTACAGCTGTTGCGGTAGCTGGTGGAAGCCAGATAGCCGGCCGCATAAACCTTATTCATCTCTTCTATGTAATGCGGATCCAAAATATTGTCGGCGTCAAACACGAGATAGGCATCCGGCGCTTGGGGAGCCGGCAGGTTTTTTAATAAATAATCCAGAGCGTAGCCTTTGCCGACCAGAGAAGCGTTTTGGCGTTCCACGACGTAGGCGCCGGCCTCACGGGCGATCCGGGCCGTGGCGTCGGTGCAATTGTCGGCGACCACACAGATATCGATCAGTTCCCGCGGATAGGTCTGCTCCTGGATCGAGTGAATCAGGTTGGCAATGACCCGCTCTTCATTGCGGGCCGCGATCAGCACACAGTAGCGATACTGTCTGGAAGCTGCCCGCAGAGGCTTCTCCTTTTTGACCAGGCCGACAAAAAGATAAAAAAACTGATAAAAATACAGCACAAAAAATAAAAGAAACAGCGCACGATTTATGCTGGTCAAAAAAAGTTCCATAGAATTCTTCCCCTGTTTTTTGTGAAATACGCCAGACTCTGAACAATCATTATAATAAGGAATAAAAAAAATACAAGATACGTTAGCTTACAATTTACATAAAAAAATATGAAGAAAATATTAAGGAGCGATCATGGGGAATCGTGACGGACAATGTACCGTTTCGACGGCTTCACAAACAATGTGACGACGAGAATAACCACCGCTGTTATGCCCAGGCTGAGCGGATATACCTGCATGATTGTCGCAAAGGACGGCGATTGCCGGAATACCGTGAAAATCCACGTAAGCCGTACACCGCAGATGCCAACGACCGTACAGGCCGCCGGGATGAAAGAGACGCCAAAGCCCCGCAGGTAACCGGACAGCCCTTCCTGTGCAAAGCTGAACAGGTATGCGAAGAAAATGTATTCCAGGCGAATCCGTCCGGTCGCAATGACCTCCGGGTCTGTATTGAATATGCCAAGCAGCGGATCGCTGAAGCAAAGAATCAGTACGCTTACCGCCGCGGTGCTCACGAAGCTTTGCAGCAGGCAGAGCTTCAGGGTTTTCAGGCAGCGTTCGCTCTTTCCGGCCCCGTAATTCTGACCGATAAACGTCGTACAGGCCTGCCCAAACGAGTTCATGATGTAGTAGGAAAAGATTTCCAGATTGTAAGCGGCCGAGGAAGCCGCCATGACCGTCGTGCCCAAGCTGTTGACGGCAGATTGGATAATAATATTGGCGAACGAAAAAATCATTCCCTGTATGCCGGCCGGAACCCCGATTTTGAGGATTTGTCCCAGCACATCTCCATACACACGCAGCTTCCCCGGCCGGATCCGGATCGCCAGGGTTGTCTTTACCAGTGCCGCAAAGAGGATGGCCGAGCTGACAAGATTCGAAATCACCGTCGCGGTCGCGACGCCGTCCACATCCATGCCCAGTCCCCGGACAAAAAACAGATTGAGGATCACATTCAGGATACCGGAGACAACGAGGGCGGCCAACGGCATCTGAGTATTGCCGCAGCTTCGGAAAATGGCAGCTTCGAAATTGTACAGCAGGATCACCGGCATCCCCGCCAGATAAATCCGCAAGTATTTTACGGCCAGCGGATATACCTCCGCCGGGACATCGAGCATTTCTACAACCCCGGGAGCCAGAAGCTCGCCCAGCACCGTAAGAAACACACCGCCCAGCAAAGCCACGATTACGGAGGTATGTACGGTCTTTGAAATATTCTCCCGATCCCCCTGGCCGATCGATTTTGCGATAATGACGTTGCTTCCCAATGAAATTCCGACGAAAAGATTTACCAGCAGTCCGATGACGGGAGCGTTGCTGCCCACGGCCGCCATCGCCTCCTTGCCGGAAAAATGTCCGACTACCGCCAGATCCGCCGCGTTAAACAGCTGCTGCAAAACTCCTGTTACAGCGAGCGGCAGCGCGTATCGAATGATTTTGTCTCCTAACGAGCCGTTTATCATGTCCATACGGCCTTCCATATGAATCCCTTCTTTCTTTCCTCTGTTATGGAATTTTTGCCTACCTACTATAGCACAGGAAGAACGCCGGTGCAAATAGTTTGTTCCAAAAAAATTAAAAAACCCCCTTGCCAAACTCATTCCGACATGGTATAATGAAATCCGTTCGCAACGACGAACGTTTTGATTGGCAACGCGTTTTCTGTTCATTGCCGATTCGAAATATCCATATGGCTCCATGGTCAAGCGGTCAAGACATCGCCCTTTCACGGCGGTAACCCGGGTTCGATTCCCGGTGGAGTCACGAATTTCCGCGCGGCGCATATACTGAGAGTATAGAAGCGCACGGAAAGCTTCGCAGGGCGTCATAGCCAAGCGGTAAGGCAAAGGTCTGCAACACCTCTATCACCGGTTCGATTCCGGTTGACGCCTCTTACAAAAAAGAGCAGTCGTTTTCCCGATGGATTTTCGGGAAGGCGCCGGCTCTTTTTTTGATTCAAGTCAGGAATTCTTTGAGACGCGTCCCTCCCTTCGGGCATTTACCGCCCCGGTCCCCGCGATTTGGATTGAGAACAATGGCGAAGTGTAGTATACTATCCTCTGTAAAGGAGATGGGAACATGCTGCACATAGCGATTTGCGACGACGACGCGGCCGCCGTTCGCAGCCATAAGGAGATGACGGAGCTTTGCCTGAAACAATTCGCAAGCGTCGGGGAAATCAAAACCTATACGGACAGCGACAATCTGTTCTGTGATATTGCCGAGGATCAATTTTTCTTTGACCTGATTTTGCTTGACATCGAAATGCCCGGACGTAGCGGCATGGAAATCGCGCAGAAAATCAAGCCGTATCTGCCGAATGTAAAAATTATCTTTATTACGTCCCATATCGAATACGCGATCGACGCCTTTGAGCTGTCGATCTTTCGGTATGTGCCGAAAAATGAGATTGCCGGACGCCTGCCGGACGCGATCAAAGACGCGGTCAAATGGATTGAGCTGGAAGCAGGGAACGCCTATGTCATTCAGACAAACAGCCGTCTGGAAAAGATTCCTTACCGGGAGATTTATTATATTGAGCGCGACGGGAAAAACGCCGCCATTACCGCGGCCGGCGGCGTCTCGAAGGTGCGCAAAAGCCTGCAACAGGTATACGAGGAACTGGGGGCGGACGAATTTATCTATATTGATCGAGGGTGTATCGTAAATATGGTCCATATCATGCAGGTAAAAGACGGTATGGCGGTGCTGGACAACGGCGGAGCCTTTCCGATCAGCCGCTCGCATCTGCAGGCGGTGAAGGAGCGGATGAACCGCTATTGGGGAGCGCATATATGACAGAAGGGTTTCTTTTCGGTTCACAGATCGCTGCCGCCGGTGTGCGGGTTTTGCTTGGCCTGGTGCTTGCGGTTCGGTTATTATCGGCGGAAAAACCGGACGGAAAGCGTATGATCGCCGTGCTCGCGGGGGCGGCGGGGCTTACGGCTTTGTTGTCCGCGGCAGGAGTGTCCGATTTTTACCATATGATAGCCGAGACTGCCTGGATGGCTGTCTGCGCGAGTCGTTTTTTAGGCGCGGATTTCCGCATGAGCCTCTTTGTGGGGATTTTTTACGAGCTTGCCGTCTTTTTCCTGCAATTTCTGTCTGCGGCCTGGGCCGGCGTGCTTTTTGGCTCGGCGGATTTTTTGGATGCCGGCACGGGGAGAGGGCAGATAGCGCTTTGGGTGCTCCATGTCTTGCTGGCTGCCGGCGGACGATATCTTTGGCGGTATCCGAGGATAGAGGGGAAGGACGCGTTTCGTGTCGCGTCGGCGATGGTTGTGGCCGGCTTCATCGCCGTCGTCACCTTGTCACAGCAGAATACCCTTCGGATCCCGGGCGATACGCTTTACATGTGGACAATCCTAGCAGTGGTGCTGATGATGTCGGTGCTGGTCTTTCATATGAACCGGCAGTATGAGGCCGAGAAGGAGCTTGCCCGGCTGAAAGCCGAACAGGCCGAGCTATTAGAGCGCGACTATACTACATTAAACCATGCCTATGCCGTCAATGCCAGGCTGTTCCACGACGTTCATAACCATATCGGCGTCCTGCGCCAGCTTCTGCTGCATCAGAAGCCGGAGCAGGCAATCCGCTATCTGGACGAGCTGCAGGCTCCCGTACGAGAGATAACCGATACCGTATGGACGGGGGACGAAACGGTGGACTACCTCATCAACAGCAAAGCCCAGGCGGCAGCGGCCGGCGGTATCGCCTGGCAGGCACAGGTGGAATTCCCCCGTCGCACCAACCTGCGAAGCGCGGATTTATGCGCCATATTGGGAAACCTCCTGGACAATGCGCTGGAAGCGGCAGGGCAGGTTCCAAGGAGTGAAGGGCCTTTTGTCCGGCTCACGATCCGTCGCATCCAGCAGATGGTCGTCATCAAGGTGGAAAATCGCTTTGCCGTCCGTCCGATCTCAAAAGACGGAACCCTTCAGACATTGAAAGAGCAAAACGGCCTGCACGGATGGGGCATAAAAAGCGCCCGGACGGCCGCTGAAAAATATGACGGTACGGTGGAGACTTCGTACGACGGCAATATATTCCGGGCGGTTGCGGTCCTCTCCTATGAGGGCGTATCCGACGGGGATTTAGACAAAGAGGCGCATCGGAACAGATAGTCCGGCCAAGACACGAACAGGCGCTCGGCAGGGAAAAATCCGGCGAAATCGGTTGGCCGGATTTTTTTCGTGGTCAAAAACCTGCCGATTGCGGACATTTTCGCACAGGACCGCTTCTTCGGTTATGATAAGGTCACAACAAACAAAGAACCTTTGAAGGAGGAATGTAAGATGCGTCATGTATATATTCGTGGGATTATGAGTCTGATTTGGCTGGCCGCGGCCATCGTAAGCGGGCTGTCCGGCAATTTTGAGATGGCGGTCCTCTACGTGATCTTGGGCGGGGTGTTTCTATATACCGCCTACACCACCTGGAAAAAGGAAAAAGACGGCAAGGGGGATCGGTGACATGAAAAACACTCTCTTGACCGTCGATCATCTGAACGCCTGGTATAACAGTAAGAAAACGGTCCTGGCGGATCTCTCCCTGCAGCTGGCCGTCGGGGAAGTGGCCGGGCTGATCGGTCTCAACGGGGCCGGGAAAACGACGTTTTTCAATGTGCTGTCCGGCCTGCATCCCACGTTTCGCTGTGACGGTCTGCTGTTTGACGGCCGTTCCTTTCACCCGCGGGAACGAGACTTCAAGCTTGGCCGCTACACCGTATTCGCCGAGGATAACTCCTTTCCGTATTTTACCTTTCGGGAATATTTGTCGTACGTCTGCTGTGCCT
>CANSWW010000102.1 GCA_947650845.1 uncultured Lachnospiraceae bacterium | reverse complement strand
ATTCTGAACTTGCACCATAAGAAATAGCCGCCCTGCTCCTGGAAAAGTAGGCGGCTATTTCTTAGCTACTGAATCGCCAGGGCGGGGAGCCTTAACCTCCCTTACCGGCTGCCTTGTTAAGTATATTATATGTCAACGCTCCGGCATCTGTCAAGCATGAAAATCACCCCTCGTGTTACTGGCACCGGAACGATTCAGATACATCGGGCAACGCCCCCCTATCCCATTTCCCAAAAATCAAAACCCCTGATATCCTCAGGGGTTCCCACGCGAGCTGACGAGCAGATTCGAACTGCCGACCTCCTCATTACCAATGAGGTGCGCTACCAACTGTGCCACGTCAGCGTCTCATTGCCGGCTTTCGCACCAGCAAACAATACTATACACGATCTGCCGGGTCTTGTCAACCGATTTTTTTGTTTTTTGACAAAAAATCGTAACGCCCCGGCCCCGCCGGCGCAATTCCGACGATTTTTCTCTACGGGCAAATTTTCCCTTGAATCCGGCCGCATCTTTCATTATACTAAAGTCAATCCCGCAATACGCCAGAAAGGAATTTTTATGGAATACGGACTGATTGGAGAAAAACTGGGGCACAGCTACTCAAAGCGCATTCATGAGCGCCTGGCCTCTTACGACTATCGCTTACTCCCGCTGAGTCGGGAACAATTCGTCTCCTTCATGGAGGCCAGGGATTTTAAGGGCATCAACGTGACCATCCCTTACAAAAAAGAGGTGATTCCCTATCTCGACGAAATGGACGAAGCCGCGCGGGCCATCGGCGCCGTCAATACGATCGTTCATCGAGACGGCCGCCTCTGCGGCTACAATACCGACTGCCCCGGTTTTTGCTATATGATGCGGACAGCCAAGGTAGACCCGGCCGGAAAAAAGGCCCTGATCCTGGGGACAGGTGGCGCCGCCCAGGCTGTCTTTGCCGCCCTGCGTGCAAAACAGGCCGGGGAAATCCGTTTTGTCAGCCGTTCGGGCAAGGAGGGCGCTCTCACCTACGAAGAATGCGTCCGGCTGCACTCCGACGCACGCCTGATTATCAATACCACACCGGCCGGCATGTATCCCCATGTAGACGAAAGCCCTCTGGATTTGACCCCCTTTACCGGCTGCGAAGCGGTCCTTGACGTAATTTATAACCCGTCCGAGACCCGCTTAACCGCCCAGGCCAAACACCTGGGTATGAAAGCCGCTACCGGGCTTTCCATGCTCGTCGCCCAAGCCGTATATGCCTGCGGGCTGTTTTTGGGCACGCCGCTTCCCGACGAACGGATCCCGGCCATTATGGAGGAGCTATCGCATGAATGATTCCTATCACGTTCCCTGTATTTTTCCTGTTAAAAAGCATTGGCAGGCCCCGCTGCAGGTACGGGTTCCCGGCTCCAAAAGCATTACCAACCGCGCTCTGCTCCTGGCCGTGCTGGCCGACGGGATCAGCACGCTGCGCGGCGTCCTTTTCAGCGACGATTCCCGGCATTTCCTGCAATGTGTCTCCGACCTTGGCTTTCCCGTAAAAGTAGAGGAAAAGGCCCGGTGCATCGAAGTGACCGGCTTGGGCGGCCGCCTTCCCAGATCGGAAGCCAATCTCTACGTCGGCAGCGCCGGAACCGCCGCCCGCTTTCTTACCGCCCTTTTAGGGACCGCCGAGGGCCGCTTTCGTTTAGACGCATCGCCGCAGATGCGCCGCCGCCCGATGGCCCCTTTGCTTGCCACTCTTAAAGAGCTGGGCGCCGAGATTGCGTTTGAAGAAAACGAGGGCTTTTTCCCTTTTACCATTGCCGGACACGGCTTTCGCAAACAGCGGCTGGCCGTCGATATCGGCCAGAGCAGCCAGTTTTTAAGCGCCCTTTTGATTGCCGCCGTCCGTTCGGACCAGGACATCGTGATTGAGCCGGTCGGCCGTCACGGCATGTCCTACATCGCAATCACCGCAAAAATGATGGAACAATTCGGCGTGCCGGTTGAAACCCCGTCCGGCCATTCCGACCGGTTTTGCATCCCCGGCGGCCGCCAATATCGGGCGCAGGATTACCGCATTGAACCCGATGTATCCGCCGCCTGCTATTTCTATGCCCTGGCTCCCCTGCTTGGCTGCCCCGTCCTGGTAGAAGATGTCCATGCGGATTCCATGCAGGGCGATATCCGTTTCCTGCATCTGCTTGTGCAGATGGGCTGTACTATGGAGGATACGCCGGACGGGATTCTCCTCACCGGTCCGTCGGACGGCGTGTATCAAGGCATTGACGCCGATTTAAGCGCCTGCTCCGATCAAGCCATCACCTTGGCCGCCCTGGCTCCCTTTGCTCAGACGCCCACTACGATCACGGGTATCGGTCATATCCGTTACCAGGAAAGCGATCGTCTGGCCGCCATCGCCGCCGAGCTTTCCCGCATGGGTATTTCCTGTGAGGAGCGGCCGGACAGCATCACCATTTGGCCCGGCACGCCCAAACCGGCCCGCATTGAAACCTACGACGATCACCGCATGGCTATGGGGTTTTCCCTCGTTGGGCTGCGCGCCAAAGGGATTGTCATTGATAATCCCGGCTGCTGCCGCAAAACATTTGAGGATTATTTCGACGTACTGGAGGGAATGCTTCGACAACTCACATGAAGCCTGCGGCCAGGGGGATCAGGACCGCTGTCAGGATCCCGGCAATGACCATTGCCAGGCCGCTCATGGCCCCCTCCACTTCACCCATCAGAAGGGCTGTCGTAGTGCCGATAGCATGCGCCGAATTGCCGCAGGATAATCCGATTGCCACCGGATTTTTAATCCGGAAAATCCGGCATACCAGCCGCGCGATACTGCTGCCAAACAGTCCGGTTATGACGACCGACGCCACGGTTAAGGACGGCACTCCGCCAATCTCTGCCGATACCCCGATGGCGATCGCCGTCGTCACGGATTTCGGCAGCAGCGAATGATATATTTCCGCATCCATCCCAAACAAAAGACACAATACCAGAATACAAACCGCATTAGCCGCAACGCCGCACAAAATACTGATGCCGATCGCCGCCATATGCTTTTTCAGCAGCGAAACCTGCTTGTACATCGGGATTGCTAACGCCACCGTGGCCGGCGTCAGAAAATAGGTCAGGTGGGAAGCTCCCATATCAAACGTTTCATAATCAATCCCCAGCACCGTCAGCAACACAATCAACAAAACGGTCGTAATCAATAACGGATTAGCGAGACTGCTTTTCAGCTTCCCGCTTATTTTGGTGCTGGCCCAAAAAATAAACAGCCCCAAAAAAAGTCCAAAATAGCTTTTCGACGCCAAAAACTCATTCATCCTTTTTCTCCTCCTGCGACCGCATCAAAAGCCCCGCCACCTTGCCGGTCACAACCATCACCAAAACCGTGCTGACCAGACAGGTCGCAATCACCGCCGGCAGGCTGTCCATATAGCGGGCAATCACTGTCATCAGGCTGACGCTCGGGCTGATAAAATAAATCGACATGGTCGCAATCAGGAAGCTGCCTGCTTTCTCCACCTTCTCCAGCTTCACAAGCCCTGTCATCAGCGCCGCAAACAACAGCACCAGCCCATATACGCTGGCCGGAATCGGCAACGGCAGCAGTCCGTTCAGCACTTCCCCGGCAAAAGACGCCCCCAATATGACCAGCAATTGATAGATATATTGCATATCCTGCTTCCTCCCTCTGCTTTTTGCAAGACGTAGGATCACCCTACGATGTTTTTGATCCGGACAATTCGCCTTTGATTGTATTACAGCTGCTCAAAGAAATCAATACCTGAGAGGGCAGATAGCATACCCACAGCGCCGTCTTACTGTACGGCTGAATCCACTGCCCGTACCAGATCGGCAGTTCCACGAAGCGTCCCAGGTTCAAAATCCCCACGTGCAAATCGCAGAGCCAGAACAATAAGAGCCCCCAGGCAAACAGAGGCGCCTCCCTCCTTCTCTTCCATGCAAAGAGCAGATTGCCTGTAAACAAGAAAAAGTAACCAAGACCCAAGACCGCTTCCGCCGCCGTCTCCCGCGTCAATCCCTCCGTCTCATACCGGCACGCGCCCGGTATCCCCCCTTGTCCGAAAAGAAACAGGCACGCCCCAAGGATACATAGCATCCCGATCCAAAGCGCCGCCTGCCTCCTCCCTCTCCCAAGACGCCAAAAATAAAAAAGCTGCACGGCCCAGAAGCAGTACAGCCCTTCTATATCCCTTCCACAAATTACCATCGCAAAATCCGCGGCCGCCGTCATACAAAGCCCCAGAACAAGCAGCCACAGATCCGCTTCTCTCCTGCGTTCTTTCTCTGCCCGCGCCAAACGAAGCGCCGCCACAAACAGGCAGCCGACGATAAAGCCCCATTTCAACCAGTCCTTGCTTCCTGCCCTCATGCAGCTTCCCTTCCATACGGTTTTTCAGGCGTATCGTTTGAAGGCCGCTTTGGCTGTAAGCCGTCTCGCAGGCCGCCGCCCTTTGAATCCAGTATGGACGCCCGGTTCCTTCCTTATTCGTTCATCTTTTCCACCGCGTGGAGAATGGACGGAATCAGCTGCTTTTTGCGGCTGACCACTCCCGGCAGCACCGCGCAGTTGCTGCCCGGTTTTACGCCAAACGCAGCTTCAATGATACTCCCCGCCCCGGCTCCCGTAAACAACAGCTCGGTCGATTCCCTGCCGATATCCGTCAGCATAAACAGGCGCAGGCCCGACATGCCGCTGGCCTTTGTCTTGCTTTCCATGTAAGGAAGCAGCCTCTCCTTCAGCAGGTGCAATTCTTCCTGGCTCATCGAGCTTACCTGTCCGACGCCCAGAGCGATGTTCTGCACCGAGAATTTTTTATAGTCCTGGTAAAAAATCTCTTCCTCCGTCTTTTGGGAAAGGTCGCTGCCTGCGCGGAACATGCTCTCGGCCAGCTCTTCTACCTTTACGCCGGCAATTTCCGCCAGCTCGGCCGCCGCCTGCCGATCCACCTGCGTACAGGTAGGGGAACGGTACATCAGCGTATCAGACACGATCGCACTGCAAAGAAGCGAAGCGATGACCGGCTCCACCGGCACCCCGTTCTCCTGGTACATCTGATAGATGATCGTCGCCGTGCAGCCCAGAGGCTGGTTCCGGAAAAAGACCGGGTTGATCGTCTCAATCGGGCTTAGGCGGTGATGATCGATAATTTCCAAAATATCCGCTGCGGCAATACCGGCCACCGCCTGGTTTTTTTCGTTGTGGTCTACCAAAATCACCTTGCGGCGCTGCATATTTAAGAGGTTGCGCCGGCCGATCATGCCCACGTATTTCCCGTTCTGATCCAAAATCGGGAAATTCCGATGCCTCTTTTGCGCCATAATTGAGCGGATCTCCTCCACATAATCGTTGAGACCGAAGGTAATCAGCTGGTCTTTTTTCATAAAGTAGCGCACCGGGATGCTCTGGTTAATCAGGCGGGCTACCGTATACGTGTCATACGGCGTGCAGATGATCGTGCAGCCGGCCTGCTTCGCCAGCTTCTGGATTGTGCGCGAGACCGGGGAACCCAGGCATACGACGATGCAGCCGGCTTTCATCTCAATCGCGCACAGCTGCGATTCATAGCGGTTTCCCAAAACCACCATGTCATGCTCGTCGATGTACTCCTCCATCACATCCGGGTTCGCTGCCGCGATCACGACCTTGCCCTGGTTAAAATAGGCATCCGCATCACCGGTCACCAGCGTCCCCTCTAAAGTATCTAGTATGTTTCTATATGGCGTGTTTGCCATGGAAACGGTATGACTGTCGTGCTCCTCCATATAGGAACGGGCAATATCGCCGATGGTAATGAGGCCGTCCAATTTCCCCTCCTTCAAAATCGGCAGCGTTACCACCGAAGCCTCCTTCATCAGGGCCCAGGCGTTTTTTAACGATAGCTCCTCCGTAATCCCCGCAATCTGCTGCAATTCCACATCCCGCACCAACGGCTCGACCGTAGCCAGATAAGTCGGTTCCTCCACCCCAAAGCGCTGCAGCACGTAGCGCGTCTCCTCATTTAGATGCCCGGCCGCCCGCGCAATGTAGGATTTCCCTGTAACGATTCGTTTCAGGTTGGCATAGGCGATGGCCGAACAGATGGAATCCGTATCCGGATTCTTGTGGCCGATTACTACGACAGGTCTCTCTTGCATACCTTTTCTCCTTTTTGTTTCTTTTTGTTTCCGAATCCTCCATCCGGACCGTCTCAGCCCGGCCCCCCGGTTCTCCTACACAGACCAAGCTGTCTCAGCCCTGCTCCCGGTAGTCTCGCGCCAGCCGGCGAAACGCCTCCAACGAACGCTTTACCTTCTCGGTCGGGACACAGTAGGCGATGCGAAAATGCCCCGGGCAGCCAAATCCGCTGCCCGGCACCAGCAGCAGGTCATATTTCTTTGCCCGCTCGCAAAACGCGGCATCGTCCGGCTCCAACGATCGGGGAAACATATAAAATGTCCCGCCCGGCTCCACACAGCAAAAGCCAAGGTTCGTAAGCTCCTGATAGAGAATCTTCTTATTTTCCTCGTACACGGAAAGGTCCGAGGTCTCCTCCAGACACTGTGCCACCGCCAGCTGCATCAGCGACGGGGGACAGTTGTGTCCGATTTCCCGTGAAATCTGCCCAAACACATCGACTGCCAGTGCGGCGTCCTCACTGTCCGGATGTACCGCGACATAGCCGATGCGCTCCCCCGGAATCGACATCGACTTGCTGAACGAATAGCAGGTAAACGTATTGGCATAAAAGGACGCGACAAACGGCGACTCCACCCCGGAAAAAACCAGCTCCCGATACGGTTCGTCGGAAATAATATAGATGGAACGGCCATATTCCAGCTGCTTCTGATTCAGGATCTGCGCCAACCGCCGCAGCGTCCCGGCCGAATATACCACACCGGAAGGGTTGTTCGGCGTATTCACAAGAATCCCCTTTACCTGCGGGCTCAGAAGCCGCTCAAAAGCCTCGAAATTTATCTGAAAGCTCTCAATATCGGCCGGCACGACAACCAGGCGGCCGCCCGCGCCCTCCACATACGGCTTGTACTCCGAAAAATACGGCGCAAAGGTAAGAATCTCATCCTCCGGCCTCTCCAGCACAGCCCGCAAAGCATGCGCCACCGCGCCGGCCGCGCTGACTGCCATAAAAACATGCTCCTTGCGATAATGCACGCCAAAACGCCGCTCCAGGGAAGCCGCCACAGCCTCCCGGGCCTCGTCGATTCCCAGGATCGGGCTGTATCCATGCACGGTAAGATCATCCCTGGTTGCCAGAATATCCTCGATCGCCTTATTAAAAGAAGCCGGTACGGGCACACTGGGATTTCCCAGGCTGTAATCAAACACGTTGTCATAGCCGACCTCGGCCGCCCGGCCCTTTCCATACATAAAAATCTTACGTATCACGCTCTCATGGTTTGTCATCTCGGCAAATCTGCGATTCAGCATCCCCGTCTGCGCCTCCCGTTTCTTTTTTCTGTTTTTCAGTATAGCATATTCGGGAAGGATTGTGAACTACCGAAAGCCGATGGGATGAAAAAATGGCAAAAAAAGAGAGCGGATAACGGGAATCGAACCCGCCTATCCAGCTTGGGAAGCTGGTGTTCTACCAATGAACTATATCCGCAACGTGTATTTATTCTACACCAATCCATTCAAAAAATCAAGACCCAAAACAAAAAATTTTAAGACGGGGCGATTTTCTGATTCCCTTGACACCTTGTCCGCAAGAACGTCACTCTGCCCCTGCCTCCGTCTCCTCCGCCGCTGTCTCTGCTGGAGTCGGGGCGGCCGGCGCTGCGGCCGCCGGCACGGCGCTGCCGCCGTTTCCATCCTGAGCCGGCATTATGCTGAACATCTTAAACAACCCGTTCTCTCCGTCCGTCACAAAGGTAGACGGCAGAACGCCGTTCCAGCTGTTGATCATATCCTGCGTCTGCGTCCGCTCGGTAATACTGGCCGACAAAATCTCGTTCGCGTCCGCTTTGGCCTGGGCCAGGATCGTCTCCGCCTCCGCCTTCCCCTGCGCTTCGATGCGGGCCGCGTCCGCTTCCGCCTGCGCCCTGGCCAGGTTCGTCGCGTTTTCGATCTGCTGGCGTTCCTGCTCCATCCGCGCCAGCTGGCGGGCCTCGATCGCTTCGTTGTAACGCTCCTCAAAATCCATGTTGGAAATCACGACCTTGATTACGCTCACCGTGCCTTCCCCGTATTTTTCATCGATTGCCGCCTGCAGGCTCTCGCGGGCCGCCGGCTCAATCAGCCCACGGTTCGTCACATCCTCCGACGCCAAGGATTTGGCCGCCGTTTTCATCGCCGAATCCACCAGCGTCCTCGAAACCAGGTTATTCGTGTAGTCGCTCACATTGGCAAAAATCCAGGCCGACCGTTCCGGCAGGATCTGGTATGTCACCGTAACGCCCTCCAGATACACAACCGTCTGGTCCGACGCCTCGCTCCAGATCTGCCCCTCCAGATAAATATCCTGCTGCTTGTTATTGACCTGCAGAACCTCCTGCACAAAGGGAATCTTCCAGTTGAACCCGTTGGGCATCGGTTTTTCCTGGATCTGTCCGAAGGTCGTCACCACTCCGGTATAGCCGGACGGGATCACTTCCACCGCGTTTCCCATCACCACAAGCACGGCTATGAGTAAGACCAAGGTCCCCACAACTCGCGGCAGCTTCCGCGGCGTAGGATTCGCGTAATTGGTTGTATTCTGAGCTCTCTTAAAGATATTTCTCATCGGTATCCCTCTCTTCTTTATTATTGCCCGTATTTTATATTACGCGATTATACTCCAAAGTGACGCCGCTGTAAACATTTTTATTGCTCCCGGATCGCTTTTTGCCTGAAATACTGCTCCCTGGAAATTATCCATTCGCAAATGCCGTTTTCCTCATGGTATTTTGTAAAGCCGGCCGACCGGTGGAGCCGAACCGCTGCTTTCCGCGTCGTTTCAAAATCATTATGAACGGCTTCTGCCCCCAGCTCTTCAAACGCGTGCCGCAGCAAGGACTGCAGCGCTTCCAATGCATATCCGTTGCCACGGTGTTTCGCTTCCAAAACAATTCCCATCTCATACCAGGGAGCGCTTGGACTGCGATGGACATTGACTTCTCCGAGAAAAGCGCCATCGGCCTTACGGACGATATAAGCATAAAAC
>CANSWW010000101.1 GCA_947650845.1 uncultured Lachnospiraceae bacterium | reverse complement strand
AGGAGAAGGTATTTCATTTTATGGGGTTTGTAAAACTTATATTGGGGGGGTTGTTTTACAATCATTAGTATAGCACCTGTCCCCGATTAAGTGTGCACAAACTTTCCAGAAACGGAATTTTCTTTTTGTGCAGTTTCACGTCCCCGCATGTCCGGCAGTCGTAAATAATGCTGTAAATTCTTCTCTGCCAACCTTCTCTTTTTGCAGCAGAAGCTTTGCTCCCGCCTCCAGCACATTTCGGTGAGACAAAATCAGCTCCCGGGCCTGTGCATAACATTCGTCAACAATCCGTTTTACTTCCGCATCAATTTCTGTCGCGATTGTTTCGCCGTAATTCCTGGTATGCCCCAGTTCATTTCCCAGCACAAATTCATTGTCGCTGCCATAGTGTACGAGCCCCAGCCGTTCGGACATGCCGTATTCCATGACCATGGAGCGGGCCACCTCCGTGGCCTGCTTGATATCCTGCGAGGCGCCGGTCGTGATATCGTCAAATACCAGCTCTTCGGCAATCCTCCCGCCCAGCGACACCATGATATGGTGCAGCATCTTCCCCCGGCTGTTGAACATCTCGTCCTTGGCCGGAAGCGGCATCGTATACCCGGCCGCGCTCCCGCCTGTGGGAATGATCGAAATCGTGTGCACCGGCCCCACGTCCGGCAGGCACTCAAAGAGGATCGCGTGGCCCACCTCATGGTACGCCGTAATCCGTTTCTCCTCCTCGGAAACCAGACGGCTGCGTTTCTCCGTGCCGATCCCGACTTTCACAAACGCCCGCTCGATATCCGCCTGCTTGATAAAACGGCGTCCGGCCTGCACGGCGGCAATCGCCGCCTCATTTAACAGATTCGCCAAATCGGCCCCGGTAAAGCCGGCTGTCGTGCGGGCGACCTTTTCCAGATCCACATCGTCCGCCAGCGGTTTATTGCCCGCGTGGATTTTTAAGATCTCCTCGCGGCCGCGTACATCGGGCTTGCCGACCATGATCTTGCGGTCAAAACGGCCCGGACGCAGGATCGCCGGGTCAAGGATGTCCACCCGGTTTGTCGCCGCCATGACGATAATGCCCTCATTGACCGCGAAGCCGTCCATCTCCACCAAAAGCTGGTTCAGCGTCTGCTCCCTCTCATCGTGGCCGCCGCCCATGCCGCTGCCTCTGCGGCGTGCCACGGCATCAATCTCATCGATAAAAACAATGCAGGGAGCATTGCGTTTCGCTTCCTCAAACAGATCGCGCACGCGGGAAGCGCCCACGCCGACAAACATTTCCACAAAATCCGAACCGGAGATGCTGTAAAACGGTACGCCCGCTTCTCCGGCAATCGCCTTTGCAAGGAGCGTCTTGCCGGTGCCCGGAGGACCTACCAGGAGAATTCCCTTGGGGATCTTCGCGCCCATCTGCGTAAAATTCTCCGGCTCCCGCAGGAAATCGATGATTTCCTTGACCTCTTCCTTTTCCTCATGCAGGCCGGCTACTTTGCTTAAATCCATCTCGCCGGCATCTTTGGAAAGTCTGGCCCGGCTTTTGCCGAAGTTCATCATCTTGCTGTTCGAGCCGCCGCCCATCATACGGCTGATGACAAAGACCATGCCTGCCATAATCAGCAGCACGCCCAGCAAGATCGGCATCACGACCGTCATACCGATATCCTGCTCCTGCACGGCGTTGACCGTCACCGGCACCTCGCGCGCCAGAAGGATGTCCTGCGCCGCGTTTACATCCGATACGGCCATCGTCCGCGACGAACCGTCCGTGAGCGTAACCACCAGCGTACCCGTCGGAACCGTCCGCGACTGGTTTACCGTGACCTGCCGGATCGTCCCCTCCTCCAGGGACTGCATAAACTCCTGCGAAGTAATGCTTGGCGTCTGTGTGGCCGTCCCCCGCATCCAGAGCATCCAGGCCAGCATCAAAATCAATATGGGCACCCAAAGTCCAATGCCCCTTGTCTGCTTTTCCAAAAAAGTGTCTCCTTTCTCCGTTTTTGCCCGTATTTTCAGGGCATAACGGGACACCCCTGCGGTGTTCTTATTCTACGCCCTCCACCACACCGATATAAGGCAGATTGCGATATTTCTGCGCATAATCCAGGCCGTAGCCTACTACGAACTCATCCGGGATACAAAAGCAGGTGTAGTCCACCTTTACGGCCTTCACGCGGCGCGAAGGCTTGTCAAGCAGCGTACAGATCCGGATGCTCCTAGGCCCTCTGTCCCTCAGCATCTCTACCAGGTACGCAAGCGTGCGGCCCGAGTCCACGATATCCTCGACAATAATCAGCTCTTTATCCTTCAGAGATTCGTCCAGATCCTTCACGATACGCACGACGCCGCTGGACTTCGTATCGTCGCCATAGCTGGACACGGACATAAAGTCCAGGGATACCGGGATCGTAATCCGCTTCGCCAGTTCACAGGTAAAAAACACGCCGCCCTTTAATACACAGATCAGGTGCACTTCCTTGCCCGCATAGTCGCGGCTGATCTGCGCGCCAATCTCGCCGATCTTTTTGTCTACTTCTTCTTCAGGAATCAATACGCGAATTTTCTCCATCTTCTTTTCCTCCGTACCTTTTAATCTGCAGTATCTGCTTTGTATGTTCGGTAATTTTCACGCCTGCGCAAAGACGCCGCCCCGCAATCCACAGCACATGGCTGCCCCTGGCGGCTACCAGGATATGATCCCGTTCCTCCGACGGGATTTTCTCGTCAATCATATACGCCTTTACCGTTTTTCTTCTTCCGTCCGGCAGGAGAAAATAATCGCCTGAGCGGCGGAAGCGGAATACAAGCGATTTTTTTATTTTATCATAATCCAGCCATTTCGTATACTGGTTTGTGGGAATTTTTTGTGTTTTATCGTAGGGAATCATCCGCAGCTCCAGCTTTTCTTCGCCTATGCAAAACCAAAGTGGTTCCTCCGAAAGATCGGCAAGGCATATTTCTTTTTCTGCCGGGCATCGGCCTGTGTCTCTGCCTGCTTTTTGGCCTGAGAAAGCTTTTTTTTCGAGGATCAGCGTTTCGTACTCTTTACGAGATACGTATCCGCCCCCCAAATCCACCCAGGCCGACGCGCTCCTTCCCGGCCGTTCTTCGAGCAGGGACAATACGGCGTCCACATGGCAGAGCTCCAAATCCTTCCGCCCCTTGCACCGGCCCAGGGCTTCCTTTATAATATAGCGCTGCAGAATACGCGGTTCGTTTTTCAAAATGTCCGCACGCAAGAAAATCGGGAGCGTTTCCTGTTTGCCGGTCTCACTATATTGGACAAGCCAGCGGTCTGCCTGCTCCCGCAAATACGCTTCGGCCTCCGACGCCATGTCCGCCGTTTGGCAGATGTGCTTCACCGCCTGCCGGTTCAACTTCCGGACCGCGTATTCGAGCATGTGATGGCGGATGCGGTTGCGCGTATAATGATCCTCCGCATTCGTGGCGTCCTCCCGCCAGCTAAGGCCCTGCTCTTCCATATACCGGAGAATCTCTGCCCTAGATATACGCAAAAGCGGCCGGATTACCGCCCCGTTTACGGACTTCATCCCGGAAAGCCCTTTCAGTCCGGTCCCGCGCAGTAAATTCCACAGCACGGTCTCCGCCTGGTCGTCCTGGTGGTGCGCCACGGCGATCCGCTGCGCCCCCAGCCGCTGCCGATACCGCTCCAGCTGCCGGTAGCGCTCCTGTCGGCCCGCTTCCTCCAAAGACATTTTTTTCGAGGCGGCCAACAGCGGCACGTCCACGCGCGCCGTCTCAAAAGGTATTTTCCAGCCCGCGCACAGCCCTGCGCAGAAGGCCGCGTCCTCATCGGCCTCCTGGCCGCGTATTCCATGGTGCACATGGAGAGCCGCCAGCGAAAAAAGAAGCTCCCGCGACAGTTTTTTCAGGACAAACAAAAGGCAGACCGAATCCGCGCCGCCGGACAAACCCACGACGACGACGTCTCCCGCCTGTATCATGCCGTATTCCTCTATCTGCCGCCGCACACGCTCCGTCACCATTTTACTGTCCTTGCCTGCTTTGGCTGCCGTCTCCCGGCCGCTTTCCTTCCTGTTTTTGTCAATGCTTATTCTATACTATTTCTTTTTTAAAATCAAGCCGTTCCTGCGAAAGCCCCGGCTGCTCACTTTTTCCATAGCCCGGCCGTCAGTACCGTCATGTCGTCTCTGGCCGGCCTGTCGGCCGACCAGTTGGCCGTCAGCACCTGCTCGG
Source organism: uncultured Lachnospiraceae bacterium (assembly GCA_947650845.1). GTDB lineage: Bacteria > Bacillota > Clostridia > Lachnospirales > Lachnospiraceae > RGIG7193. Next base: position 4,954 of record CANSWW010000101.1, on the reverse strand, counting down.
CCAGCTCCCTGGCATTGTCGACATGGCTTCCCGCCAAAAACTCCTCCATCGCGCCTTCTTTGTCCGTCCCGTTTAGCGATTCCAGAATCCCGTCCGTCACCATTACGATCATATCCCCGTCCTCCAGGTCTTTCTGTACGCAGACCGGTTCGGCCGCGCAGTCTACCCCGATCGGCAGCGAACCGGCGGCGATCTCCAGCACCTGATCGCCCCGTCGGATAAAGGTGCTGACAGCCCCCTGCTTAAAAAAGCTGGCTTGTCCCGTATACAAGTCAATCAGCGCTAAATCCAGCGTCGCAGGCCGCTGTTCCTTACGCACCAGCAAAAGCGCGTTTAGCATGGAAATAGCCCGTTCGGCCGAAAAGCCCGCTTCCAGAAGCTCCTCCAGAAGTTCGGTTACCAGCTCGCTTTCCAAAAATGCCCGACGGCCCGAGCCCATCCCGTCGGACAGGCACAGCATCATGCGGCCGTCCGGCAAAAGATGGCAGGAAAAATTATCCCCGGAGAGCTCTTCCCCCTCTTTGACGGCTCGCGCCACCCCCGACAAAAGCCGGAATTTCGTATCCTCCACCAGCCGGATTGTGCAGGGTTCTTTTCCGACGACGGTGCGACCGCTGTCTGCCGCCCGCAGGCTGCGCGAGAGTGTTTTCCCTATCGATTCGCTGAGCTCTTTTACGGTCACGCAGCCGCCGTTTCCGGCACTGACCGTCACAAAGGCTTCCTTTCTGGCTTCGGCTCCTTCCAGCACCAAAAGCTGTTCCATTTTCAGACGCCGCCGTCTCAGCATACGGCGCACGCCCTTCTCGACGCGGGCCGTCACATCCACGGTTTCATTGAGTTCTTGCGCGATCTCGTTGAGCGTCCGTTCCATTTCTCGAAATTGCAGGGAAGCGGCTTCCCGGCTTTCAAAGAAGCGTCCTCTCCATCCCTCTTCATAATTCATACGGTCTAAGCAATCGGAAAGCGTCTCCAGGTAGAGCTCCTGCCGTCGGCACTCTTCCCGGAAATCCTCCGGCAGATCCTCCTGCGTCAAATGTCCTTTTTCCTGCCAGCTGTCACAGAGAGGCGGCAGCTCTTTAGGCGCGTCCTGTTTGCCCAGGCTGCACAGGCGGCAGCCGCCGCAGACCATGGACGAGGCCCGCGCCACCGCCTCCGCGGCCTGCTCCCGGGAAAGGAAGCGCTCACTCGATTCCAGGCTTTGCAGCGACTCTGCCAATCGGCCGTAGGAATTGGCCGTCTCTTTCAGACGCTGCCTCTGCATCTCCTCCAGGCCATTTTGCTCGTTATGTTTCTCCTGCGGCTTTTTTAAAAGCTCCCGCGGAAGCAGAAAAAAAAGCACGACAGCGGCCACGATCTCTGTCACAGAGGCGGTCAGGTAATCCATGGCATACGACATGCCGATGCCCACCGCACTGCACAAAAAAGCGAGCGACGACGCAGCCCGCCCTAAGGGCCTGAATACGCCCGAAAGCACCCCCATCAGACAGAAAATCCCCAATGGAGTCAGGTTTTCCTGATGAAGAGTTTCCAATATCCCGCAGACTGCCCCCACGCTGCCGCCGGCTCCTGCTCCGTACCGGAAGCCCGCGTATAGCACGCTTAAGTACATGAGCGCCCGCACCGTTGACAGGACAGCCGGGCTGTCCAGCATCAATTGAGCAAGAGATACCCCCAGAAACAAAATGATTATCATCCTGGCTAACCACAGATTTTTTTTCTTTTTCATAGCCTGTCCACCTTATTCCCAATTTTTCCCATATGCGCCGGACTTTTATTATAGGCAATAGGAAGGGAATATTTTGTCAAAGGGAGACGGGCCGGATACAAATCTGACCGCAGGCTTCGCAAAGGCCTGGTTGCAAAGAAAGTCCCTGTGAATAAAAAAGAACCTCGGATACCGGGGTCCTTTTGTCTGTCCTTGATTGTTATGTTAAACATATGTAGCTTGGCGGATTTTCCCGAGAGCCCTTCACTCCCCCTCCGGCTTTAGAATGATCTCATCCGGATTTACCAGGCCCAGGCGTTCGCGCGCCACTTTCTCGATATAGTCCTTTGTCTGCACATAAAGCCGCTCGGCTTCTAATTCCTCCGCGCGCGCCTGCTGCTCGCTCATCTGCTTTTCAACGGCCTCGAGCCTGGCGGCGTACTCGTCGCGCCGCTGCTTCAGCCGGACGGTCTGCAGTCCCAGCACGCCCAGGAGCGCCGCCACGACCAGTGTGATTGCGAACATGGCCAGTCTGTTTTGTTTTTTCTTTTTCCTTTTTCCGTATTTGGCCATCCTGCGTCCTTCCTTTGGCGGCTTCGTCTGTTACCATATCGGCCTCTTGGGCACTTGTTCTTTTCAGTGTAGCGGATTTTTGTCTTTTTTTCAATAGGTTTCTAAGAAAACGGTAAAAAAATCGGGCCGGCGCCAGAAGCGGCCGCAGCAAAAACAGAAGAAGCGGATGCAGGAAAAACTGATACAGGCAGGCCCCTGCCACACAGCCGGCAATTACATACCAGCGCAGCAGACCGTCATTTTCTTCCATAACCATCGTAAAGACCAGTACTGCGCAGACCGTCCAGAACAGCAAATCCTCCAGGCCGGTCCACATCTCGCCGTGACGGAACAAAAGCCGCATAAGCCGCAATGCTTCATAACAGGCGGCGATTCCGCCGCCCCACAGGACCGATACGGCCAAGAACCGCAGCTCCCCTGTTATTACTTCACTCATAGGCTACCGGAACAGACGACCCAACAGCGATTCGCCCTGTTTTTTGTAGGTTCCTACATCGGAATAGGTCAGAACGTCGATCTTGCCGGTCACGTCCACCTCTCCCTTTTCCAGTGTCAGACGGCTCACATGCAGATCGCTTCCGCGAATACTGAGCATCCCCAGCCCTGTCTCCAAAAGCACTTCCGACACGTCAAAGGCAAGCACATCCCTGACACCGGTGATGGTCATGCTTTCCCTGTTGATCAGATTCAGCTTATGCGCCTGGTTATGGATCGGGTTCTGTCCCCTGGCCGCCGGGCTTTGTTTTTCTTCCAACGCCATACCGTACCTCCTGGCCGCAGGCATAGCCTGCTTTCTTTTGATTAGTCTATGCCGGACGGGACAGCTTTAGAACCCTACAGATAGCGAAACAGCTCGCTTGCCTCCTCCTTTTTGGTGGTTTCCTGAATGGCCAGGACCTCCGCCTTTACAGGGCGGCTGCCAAACTGCACTTCGATCACGTCGCCCACCTTTACCTCGGTGGAGGCCTTGGCGGTCTTGCCGTTGACCTGTACACGGCCGGCATCGCAGGCTTCGTTTGCCACGGTGCGGCGCTTGATAATACGGGAAACCTTTAAAAATTTGTCCAATCTCATTTTTGCCTCCAAAAAAGGGATGGCCTGCGCCACCCCTCTATGTGTCTGCTGTAGAAATTATGCGTTGACCTTATCCTTCAGAACCTTGCCCGCCTTAAACTTGGGAACTCTGGAAGCGGCGATGGTGATGCGCTCCTTGCTCTTGGGATTGCGGCCCTCTCTCTCGGGGCGCTCTACTACTTCAAAGGTGCCAAAGCCGACCAGCTGTACCTTGCCGCCGTTTACCAGCTCTTCCGTAACGACGTCTGTATAAGCCGCGATTACCTTCTCCGCATCCTTCCTTGACAAACCGGATTTCTCGGCAACCGCCGCCACTAATTCTGTCTTATTCATAATTTCCTCCTAAAACTTAAAATTTTCTATAAGCCACTGCATACTATTTATACTCGGAAGCTCTATATTTGTCAAGGCTTTTTCTTCCCAAAATACCGCCAAACGCAGAAAGCAAGGGCCTTCTCGCCCTCTGCCTTCCGATATAGGGGAATCATTTTCGGGAAACCTGTCATTTTTTGGCTTTTTCCTGCTTTTCTTCGGCTTTGATTTGTTTCCACAGTGCCAGGCTTTCCTCCGGTGTCGCGGCTTTGGCATCTCCGAATACATGGGGATGGCGGCGGATCATCTTGCGGCTGATACCGTCGATGACATTCGCAAGCGTAAAGCTTCCGTTTTCCTTCGCGATCTGGCTGTGCATCAGCACCTGCAAAAGTACGTCGCCTAACTCTTCGCACAGATTTTCCATGTCCTTCTTTTCAATGGCCTGTACGACTTCTTCCGCCTCGTCCCGCAGGCAGGGGATTAGGCTCTCATGGGTCTGCTTTCTGTCCCACGGACAACCGCCCTCGCCGCGCAGCCTGGCAATGATGTCGGTCAGTTCTTCAAAGCTGTAATGCGTTTTTTCTTCCATCGGATATCCTCCCTGTCCCGGAGCCTGGCTGTTTGCCCTGTTTGTCGGTCTGCGTCATGGCCGTTTGTGGGGGCCGCGCCATGGCCGCTACGCGGCCTGCTCGCGTCGTATTGGGGATATTGTAGCATATTATGGAAGAATTGGCAAGGAAGCCGGTTGCTTTGGATGCGCGGCCCTTGGCTTTAGGATTCCATCTGGCGGCCCAGGAAGCTGGCGGCCGTAGCGGCAAGCTTTTGCTCTGTCTCACCTATTTTGGGCCGTGCCTCTTTGCTCAAAAGTACGACCGAGCCGATGGCATCTCCTTCGGAGAGGATGACGTTGACTGCCTGTGCGGTGTACTCTTCCCCGTCCTCCGCCGAAACCGGCGCAAACTTTTTATCTTCTTTGACGGCTGTCCCGCTCTCCCGGTTCAGGATCATCTGCTCTAACTGCTTGCTGATCGGCTTTTGCAGCGTGTCCTTGCGACCGCCGGCTACCGCGATAATCTGGTCGCGGTCCGTAATGTACACCGAGAGGCCCGTGGTCTGCGACAAAGCCTCCGCATACTGTTTGGCAAAGACGCCCAACTCGGCCATGGGCGAATATTTTTTAAGGATGATCTCGCCCTCGCGGTCGGTGAAGATCTCCAGCGGCGTGCCTTCGCGCAGGCGAAGGGTGCGGCGGATTTCTTTGGGGACGACCACGCGGCCCAGATCGTC
>CANSWW010000100.1 GCA_947650845.1 uncultured Lachnospiraceae bacterium | reverse complement strand
CCAGGCATGCACATCTCGGTGCCCTCGGGCAGCATGCACTGTCCGGTCACGTCGGTGGTACGGAAGTAGAACTGAGGTCTGTAGTTATTGAAGAAAGGAGTATGACGGCCGCCCTCATCCTTGGTCAGAACGTACACCTCAGCGGTGAACTTGGTGTGAGGATGCACGGAACCGGGCTTCGCCAGAACCTGGCCTCTCTCGATCTCGTTTCTCTGCACGCCACGCAGCAGAGCGCCGATGTTGTCGCCGGCCTGGCCTTCATCCAACAGCTTGTGGAACATCTCAACGCCGGTGCAGACAACCTTTCTCTTCTCTTCCTTCAGGCCAACGATCTCAACCTCGTCCTGAACATGGATGGTGCCTCTCTCTACACGGCCGGTAGCAACCGTACCACGGCCGGTGATGGAGAATACGTCCTCGACAGGCATCAGGAACGGCTTGTCGATGTCGCGCTCGGGGTTCGGGATATACTCGTCGATCTGCTCGAACAGCTCGATGATCTTCTCCTGCCACTTCTCGTCGCCTTCCAGAGCCTTCAGAGCGGAACCCTGGATGATCGGAGTGTCGTCGCCCGGGAACTCGTACTCGTTGAGCAGGTCGCGGATCTCCATGTCAACCAGCTCCAACAGCTCCTCGTCGTCTACCATGTCGCACTTGTTCATGAATACGACAACGTAGGGAACGCCTACCTGGCGGGCCAGCAGGATGTGCTCGCGGGTCTGGGCCATAACGCCGTCGGTAGCGGCAACAACCAGGATCGCGCCGTCCATCTGAGCAGCGCCGGTGATCATGTTCTTTACATAGTCGGCATGGCCGGGGCAGTCAACGTGCGCGTAATGGCGGTTGGGAGTCTCATACTCTACGTGAGCGGTGGAAATGGTGATACCACGCTCTCTTTCTTCGGGAGCCTTATCGATCTGATCGAAAGCAACCTTCTCGCCCAGGCCGTACTTCTCGTACAGGGTCTTGGTGATCGCAGCGGTCAACGTGGTCTTACCATGGTCAACGTGGCCGATGGTACCGATGTTACAATGCGGCTTGGTTCTTTCAAATTTAGCCTTTGCCATTTTAAAAAGTCCTCCTTTTTACTATGCGCCCTCTTGGGGCCGCTCTTGTTTTTTACTGTTTTGATACAAGCTGTATCTATTATATTAGATAAACACAAAGTTTTCAAGCGAAACTTTTAGAAACTATTCAGCCGTGCGCGGATCGCAGCGAGGAAGCCGATGCAGGCTTGCTTGCAGAAGCTTGCTCGCAGAAGTTTCCTTGCCGCGAGATGCCTACGGCGTTTAGCCCAAGCGGGATGCGGCGCCGGCGAATTCGCGCTTGCATGGCCGAATCGCTCTCGCCTCCCCGCCCGGAAAACCACGACTTATTTCCCGCCCTTTACGGAGAGAATCTTCTCCTGTACGGACTTAGGCACCTGCTCGTATTTCTCAAAGAACATGGAGTAGTTGCCGCGGCCCTGCGTCTTGCTGCGCAGGTCGGTCGAGTAGCCGAACATCTCGGCCAGAGGCACATAGCCCTTGACCATCTTGCCGCCGCCTACGTCCTCCATACCTTCGATGCGGCCGCGGCGGGAGTTGATGTCGCCGATGACGTCGCCCATGTATTCCTCGGGCATGGTGACCTCTACCTTCATGATCGGCTCAAGCAGCACGCAGCCGCCCTTGTTCATGGCATCCTTGAATGCCAGCGAGCCGGCGATCTTGAACGCCATTTCCGAGGAGTCGACCTCGTGGTAGGAGCCGTCGAATACGGTTGCCTTTACGCCCAGCACGGGGAAGCCGCCCAGGATACCGGCCTTGGTCGCGTCCTCGATACCGGCGCCGACCGCGGGGATATATTCCTTGGGGATCGCGCCGCCGACTACCTCGGAAGCAAACTCAAAGGTTTTCTCGCCGTTCGGATCCATGGGCTCAAAGCGTACCTTGGCGTGGCCGTACTGGCCGCGGCCGCCGGACTGCTTGGCGTACTTGCTGTCTACCTCCACGGGCTTCGTGAAAGTCTCCTTGTAGGCTACCTGAGGCGCGCCTACGTTGGCCTCTACCTTGAATTCACGCAGCAGGCGGTCTACGATGATCTCCAGATGGAGCTCGCCCATACCGGAAATGATGGTCTGGCCCGTCTCCTGGTCGGTGTGGGCGCGGAAGGTCGGATCCTCCTCGGCCAGCTTGGCTAACGCCTCGCCCATCTTGCCCTGGCCGGCCTTGGTCTTGGGCTCGATCGCGATGTCGATAACCGGCTCCGGGAATTCCATGGATTCCAGGATGACCGGATGCTGGTCGTCGCAGATCGTATCGCCGGTCGTCGTAAGCTTGAAGCCTACGGCCGCCGCGATGTCGCCGGAGTATACCTTGTCAAGCTCAGCCCTCTTATTCGCGTGCATCTGCAGAATACGGCCCACGCGCTCTTTTTTGTTCTTCGTTGCGTTCAGCACGTATGAACCGGAATTGAGCGTACCGGAGTACACGCGGAAGAACGCCAGCTTACCCACGAAGGGGTCGGCCATGATCTTGAACGCCACGGCCGAGAAGGGCTCCTCGTCCGAGGAATGGCGCTCTACTTCGTTGCCGTCCATATCGAAGCCCTTGATCGCGGGGATGTCGGTCGGGGCCGGCATATATTCGAGGATGGCGTCCAAAAGCTTCTGCACGCCCTTGTTGCGGTATGCGGTGCCGCAGCATACGGGGATGATCTGTACGGCGATCGTGGCCTTGCGCAGGGCCGCCTTGAGGGCAGCCGTATCGGGCTCGTTGCCGTCCAGATATTCCATCATCAGATCGTCGTCCGTCTCGCAGATCGCTTCGATCATGTTGGTGCGGTACAGCTCGGCATCGTCTTTCATATCCTCGGGGATGGGGACGATCGAGATATCCTCGCCCTTCTCATCGTTGTAGATATAGGCCTGCATCTCAAACAGGTCGATGATGCCCTTAAATTCGTCTTCCTTGCCGATCGGCAGCTGGATCGGAACCGCGTTGTGGCCTAATCTCGTCTTGATCTGCTCGACGGCTTTGTAGAAATCTGCGCCCATGATGTCCATCTTGTTGATGAACGCCATACGGGGCACGTTGTATTTGTCGGCCTGGCGCCATACGTTCTCGGACTGGGGCTCCACGCCGCCCTTGGCACAGAACACGCCTACCGCGCTGTCCAGCACACGCAGGGAACGCTCTACCTCTACGGTAAAGTCCACGTGGCCGGGAGTGTCGATAATATTGATGCGGTGCTCCAGCGCGCCGGGCGCGGGCTTCGTCTCTTTCTCCAGGGTCCAGTGACATGTGGTGGCGGCCGAAGTGATGGTGATGCCGCGCTCCTGCTCCTGCTCCATCCAGTCCATGGTCGCAGTGCCTTCGTGAGTATCACCGATCTTGTAGTTTACACCGGTATAGTACAGGATGCGCTCCGTGAGCGTCGTCTTGCCGGCGTCGATATGCGCCATAATACCGATGTTTCTGGTTCTCTCTAACGGATATTCTCTTCCAGCCAAAGTCTTCCTCCTTCAAACAGCAGGGGCCAGATTAAAATCTGTAGTGGGCAAACGCCTTGTTCGCCTCTGCCATCTTGTGCATGTCTTCTTTTCTCTTTACGGCTGCGCCCGTATTATTGGCGGCATCCATAAGCTCATTGGCCAGTCTGTCCTTCATGGTCTTCTCGCCTCTCTTGCGGGAAAACATGGTCAACCAGCGCAGCGCCAGGGCCTGTCTCCTGTCGGGCTTGACCTCGATCGGCACCTGGTAGGTGGCGCCGCCAACACGCTTGGCCTTTACTTCCAGTACGGGCATGATGTTGTTCATGGCCTCTTCAAATACTTCCAGAGCAGGCTTGCCGGTCTTTTCCTCGACCGTCTCGAATGCTCCGTACACAATCTTCTGCGCAACGCCCTTTTTGCCGTCCAGCATGATGTTGTTAATCAGCTTCGTTACAACCTTATTGTTGTATAACGGATCGGCTAAAACGTCTCTTTTCTGAGTATGTCCTTTACGCGGCACGTTACTTCCCTCCTTAATCAATGATGGCCCGGGGTTCCGGGTTTTAATTAAATCATAGGTACTCACTCATGTGTCCGTGCCCGGCGATAACGGATTTATAACCTGCCTACAGGGATAAAAATGCTTCATTCCGTGCACTGTAACAAAATATGATGTCCTATTGTGAAATCCGGTCAAAGAAGGCTTTACTTCTTCGGTCGCTTGGCGCCGTATTTGGAACGGGCCTGTCTTCTCTTGGCAACGCCGGCCGTATCTAACGTACCGCGGATGATGTGGTAACGGGTACCGGGCAGGTCCTTTACACGGCCGCCGCGGATCATGACCACGCTGTGCTCCTGCAGGTTATGGCCCTCGCCGGGGATGTAGCTCGTTACCTCGATGCCGTTGCTGAGACGCACCCTGGCGATCTTACGCAGTGCGGAGTTAGGCTTCTTAGGAGTGGCAGTCTTGACTGCTGTGCAGACGCCTCTTTTCTGGGGAGCGGACTCGTCGGTCGCTTTCTTCTTCAGGGAGTTGTATCCCTTCTGCAGAGCGGGAGCCGTGCTTTTCTTCTCAGCCGTCTGTCTTCCTTTTCTTACTAACTGGTTGAATGTAGGCATTTTTTCACCTCCTGTAGTATTTTGCGCTTGTTTTGTGCACATAAAAAGTAGGCGTTTTTATGGCACGCCTAGCTATTATAAACGGTGAGGGGGGCTGGTGTCAAGGGGTTTTTGTGAAAGAATTGCGGCGGGGCGAGGGGTGGGGCGGTTGTGGTTAATGTCGTTTTCTTTCTTGTGTTGAATTCCGGTTCTTTTTCTTGTATAATTATTTGTATGGATGATCGGCGGTATGCTTTGCCTGATAAAGGGGCTGGTTGGTATGGGCGCGGCGGTCTTGGCGGCAGGAATGGCGGGACATGGGAGTTGGAAGATGCTGCGACAGGATGGGGAGCATGGGAGGTTTTGAATGCAGAGAGATAAAGGACGCAGGAATGCGCAGATTGGGATTGTCTTGGGGGTTTTGATTGTTGTTTTTCTTCTTATTATAATGTGGTTGTTGGCGGGAGGGGGGTGGAAAAATGATGGGGCGGGCGCTACGAGCGCTGCGGCAACAGATGGGAATCCGGCGGCTGGCGAGACGTTGACGGCGGGGGCGCGGGAGAATGTGCCGCAGACGGCGGGGGAGGACAGGGATGCGGGGACAGGCAGGCCGGATGAGCTGGATCAGCCGGGCGATCCGCTGAGACAGGGGGACGGCCTTCCGGATGATGGGGCCGGGGCGGCCGTGCGGCTTGAGGGCTCGCCGCAAATGGCGCAGGATGCCGCACTCTCGCTGGGGATCGACGTGTCGAAGTGGCAGGGGCGGATTGATTGGGCGAGGGTTGCTGCGTCGGGCGTGGATTTTGCTGTGATACGCGTTGGGTTCCGTACGACGGATACCGGGGAGATTTTTGCGGATCCGTATGCTGCGTATAATCTTGAGCATGCTTCTCAGGCTGGGATTCTCGTCGGGGCTTATTTTTTCTCGACTGCGGTTAATGTTGAGGAGGCTGTTGAGGAGGCTTCCTGGACGGCGGCTTTTCTTGCGGGTTATCCGGTTACGTATCCGGTCGCTTATAATTGCGAGGGGTTTTTGTCGCCCGACAGCCGTATGTATGGTCTTTCTATGGAGGAGCGTACGCAAAATGCTTTGGCTTTTTTGCAGGCGGTACGGGATGCGGGGTATGAGCCGCTGTTCCATGCTTCTCGGCATGATTTGACCGACGGCGTTTCTTGGGATACGGCGCAGATTGAGGCGCGTTTCCCGGTTTGGGTGGCGCAGTATCCGGCTTCTCCTAATCCGGAGACGGGGGCGGCTTCTTATGACGGCGCGCATACGATGTGGCAGTATACGAGCCAGGGAGCGGTGGACGGCATTTCGGTTTATACGGATTTGAATGTGGCTTATTTTTCGTATGAGCGGGCGGCGCTGCCTAAGGATCCTGGGGCGGCGGCTCCGGCTGGCGATGTTCCGGTTGACAGTACGTTTCGCGAGGTAAATGAGCGGGTGACTGCCAAGGAGGTGACGAATCTGCGGACGGAGCCCAGCGCCGTTGCCGAGGATACGGTGGCGGCGGCTCTTTCGAATGGGGAGTGGATTATCCGCACCGGCATTTCCAGCCGCGGCTGGTCGCGTGTGGAATATGACGGGCGGACGCTCTATGCGATCTCGAGCCTTCTTCTTACTGAGGAGGAGGTGGAAGCTTATGCCGCGCAGACGGCGCAACGGCCGGATGATTCGGTCTACCAGGCCGTAAGCGATTCGGTTACGGCTAAATCGGAAACGAATTTGCGCGATGGCGCGAGCACGGAAAATACGCAGGTCGTGGCTACGATCCAAAACGGGGAGTGGGTTGCCCGTACCGGGATTGGCTCGAACGGCTGGTCGCGCCTTGATTACAATGGCCGGACTTTGTACGCGCTGAGCAGCTATTTGACTACGGAGGAAAATTTTGATTCGAGCGACATAAGCGGCCGCAATATTGTCTGGACGCCGTCCGAACGCGCTATGACCGCCAAGGAGGAAACCAATCTGCGCGACAAGCCGACTACGGAAAGCGGCTCTCAGGTCATCGCTACGATTTACAATGGGGATCTTGTTACGCAGACCGCCGTCGGCTCGAACGGATGGTCGCGGGTTATTTATGAGGGGCAGACTTTGTATGCTGTGTCCAGTTTTTTGACGGAGTATACGGAATAGATCCGATATTCGCGGGCTTCTCCTTTGGGATGGCTTTCAAGGCTCAAGCTGCAGCATCAGCGCGGCGGCTACGGCCATGCCGGCGGTTTCGGTACGCAGGATCCGCGAGCCGAGGCTGATTGCCTGCCAGCCGGCCCTCGCCGCCTCTTCGGCTTCGGAGGGCTCGAAGCCGCCTTCGGGGCCGATCAGGATGCCGATGCGCATACCGGGGGCGGCCTGGCTTAGCAAACGCCTTGTGGCTTCCATCCCTTCGGCGGATTCGTAGGGCATAAGCAGCAGGTCGAGGCCGGATGCTTCCGTGAGCGCTTCGGGGAAGCTTTTGACCGGGGATACCTGCGGCAGCCGGGTACGGCCGGATTGTTTGCCGGCGCTTTCGGCGACGGCTTGCCAGCGGGCGGTTTTGGCGGCTGCTTTTTTGGCGTCGAGCTTTACGACGGAGCGTTTCATGGCGACGGGGACGATGCGGCCGACGCCCAGCTCGGTGTTTTTTTGGACGATCCATTCCATCTTGTCGCCTTTGGGCAGGCCTTGGTAGAGGATCAGTTCGGCGGGCAGCTCGGTGGAGCGGCCTTCGGTTTCGACCGTAAGTTCAATGCGGTCGGGGAAAAGCGTTTTGATCCGGCACTGGCCGCAGAATTCTTTTTCGTCGCTGATCCGTACGGTTTCGCCTGGTTTCATCCGCAGTACGTTGCGGATGTGGTTGACGTCGGGCCCGGTGACCGTTACCTGGCCGTGGGCGATCTGGTTTGGCTTTACGAAGAACATCTGCATGGGCGGCTTCCTTTTCTATCGTTTGCGGGCGGTTATGGAGACCCATTCTCCCTGGCGTGTGGTTTCGAGGATTTCCCAGCAGGGGTGGGCGGCAAAGGCTTCTTGTACGGCGGCTTCTTTGGTGTCGAGGATGCCGGAGGTGATGAAGAGGCCGCCGGGCTTTAGGTGGCGGTCGGCTTCGCCTGTAAGCAGGATGATGACGGGGGCGAGGATGTTGGCGACTACGATGTCGTAGGTTTCCAGGCCGGCTTGCCTTTGCAGGGCTTCGTCGTCGAGGATATTGCCGGTGACGATGGGGAAGCGGCCGGGGGCGATCTGGTTGACGGCGGTGTTTTCGATGGCGGTTGCCACGGCGTTTTCGTCCAGGTCGGTTCCGAAGGCGAGGGCGGCTCCCAGCTTCAGGGCGGCGATTCCGAGGATTCCGCTGCCTGTGCCGATGTCCAGGACGCGGCTGTCCGGTTTTACGTATTTTTGCAGCTGGCGGATGCACAGCTGGGTGGTTTCGTGCGAGCCGCTGCCAAAGGCTGTCCCGGGGTCGATTTCGATCCGGCATTTGCCGGCGTGTTCGGGCGGGACGGGCTCCCAGGTCGGTTTGATGAGGATATCGCCTACGGTGAAGGGCTTGAAAAATTTTTTCCAGTTGTTGATCCAGTCTTTGTCCTGGGTTTCGCCGGCGGTGATTGTGCCGGGGCCGATGTCGGCAAAGAGGGCTGTTTCGGCGAGGCCTTCGCGCACCTGCGTAAGCAGCGTTTCTACTTCGCCGGCGGGCTTGCCGGCGTCTAAGTAAAAGGTTACCAGGGCTTTGCCTTCGTCGGGCGGCAGTTCGGGCAGGATATCGATGAACATGCCTTTGGTGTCGGCTTCGGTTAGGGGGACGTTGTCCTCGATTTCGATGCCTTCAATGCCTAGCTCGGACAGCATTTCGCTGAGGAAGTCTACGGCCTGCGTGGTGGTGTCGATGGTGTATTTCAGCCATTTCATGCGGTGTTCTCCTTTTTGCCTGTGTTCTCAGGGCATTATGGTATACCATTGCGGTGCTTTTGCGTTTAGTGGGCGGGGACGATTTCGATCCAGTAGCCGTCGGGGTCGTGGATGAAGTAAATACCCATGGCGGGGTTTTCGTAGCAGATGCAGCCCATGGCCTGGTGTTTTTTGTGCGCGGCCTCCATGTCGTCGGCCTGCATGGCCAGGTGGATTTCGTTGTCGCCCAGGTTGTAGGCGTCCTTGTCCCAGTCGCGCAGCCAGGTAAGCTCCAGTTCAAAGCCGGTGCGTCCGTCGCCGAGGTATACAAGGATGAAGCTGCCGTCCGCGGCTTCTTTGCGGCGTTTTTCTTTGAGGCCCAGGGCTTCTTGGTAGAAGGCCAGGGATTTTTCAAGGTTGATTACGTTGTAGTTGTAGTGGGTGAATGTGAAGTTCATTTTGTACCTCCTTATTTAGCGGATAGGTTTTGTTTATGATGCTTTTCTATGATACATTTATGTGCCTTTTTTGTTTTATCATAATTGATTCCGATCAGAAGGATTTCTCCGCCGAATTCTTCCAATGCTTTTCCGTATCTTTTTTCTTTGATCTGCGCTATTGCGCTTTCCGGTGATTTGTCCCATTTCAGCTCGATCAGGATTGCCGGTTATTATTATGTGGATAAAACAGACTGGTACGGGATTTGCTCCAGCCAGGT
>CANSWW010000099.1 GCA_947650845.1 uncultured Lachnospiraceae bacterium | reverse complement strand
TTCTGAGCGATTCGCGGGCCTGCGCGTTTTTGGATAACGGCGTGAAATTCTTCTCTATGGAAAATCTGTCGCCCAAGACGCCGCTTTTGCCGGAAGAAGGGGAGGTGCATCTTTATGAGCAGGAGATCCGCAGCGTATTTTACGGCAGCGGCCACGTAGGGGTGATTACGGACAGTGCGGAGCAGATGGCCCCCTATCATCTATATGTATATGATGCTTCGGGCCGCCTGGTCTTTGAAAAGGGGATCGGATTTGCCTACACGGCGGCCAGCTTTTCCCAGTATGGGACATGCCTGTATAATCAGTCGGAATGCGTTCTGTATAATTACAATGGCCAGCTGCGCTATGCGGGCGGTTTGGGCGGGAATATTGACATGCTGACCAGCCTGTCGCAGTCGAGCGTGATCCGCGTCGGCGACCAGCGGGTGACACAGCTGGTGCTGAAATGAGAAGCGAAGGAGACGCCGGCGGTGTCCGGTATTCCGGACAGAAGGAGTTTGTTGCATGAAGCTGAGGACAAAGCTGATTATTGCGTTTTTTACGATTATCCTGGTGCCGATTTTTATCGTCTATATAGGCATGTCCACGTTTACGACGTTCCAGCTGCGCACCATGGTTCGGGGCTATGAGGCAAGCAATACGGGCGATCTGTTTGCCGGCAACGCCGTTCAGCTGATCAGCAGCATGACGGCGGAGACGCTTGACGAGGTAAAGGAGCTGATTAAGGAGGATCCGGCGTTTTTTGAGGATACGCAGCGTCTGGACGTGATGAACGCGGACCTGCGCAGCGCCTACTCCTTTTTGGTGGTGCGTACCGGTGAGACGTTTACTTATATAGGAAGCGACAGCGTTTCCGGAAATTTTCTGGAGAGCCTGCCGGCCTACGGCAGCATGGACGACAGCCGCGGCGTCGATTACCACACGGCGGAGAACCGCGAATATCTGATTAAGCAAAACGATTTTGTGAGCGACCGGGGAGAAGCCTGCTCGGTCTTTGTGGTCACGGCCTTAAACCAGCTCCTTCCGCAGGTGCGTTCGATCTTTACGGAGATGGGCTTTATGCTGGTGCTGCTGCTAGTCATGGTCGTGCTGGTTCTGTCGATGTGGATTTACCGGGCGATCCTGCGTCCGCTGGGCAAGCTTCAGCAGGCGACGCGCGAGATCAAGGACGGGAATCTCGATTTTGAGCTGGATATCACGGAGCAGGACGAGATCGGGCAGCTGTGCCTGGATTTCGAGGAGATGCGCCAGCGGCTCAAGGACACGGCGGAGGAGAAGCTCCAGTATGACATGGAGAATAAGGAGCTCATCAGCAATATTTCCCATGATTTAAAGACCCCGATCACGGCGATCAAGGGCTACTGCGAGGGGATTATGGACGGCGTGGCCTCTTCGCCGGAGCGGATGGAGAAATATATCCGCACGATCTACAACAAGGCCAACGATATGGACCGTCTGATCGACGAACTGACCTTCTATTCTAAAATTGATACAAACAAGATTCCCTACGCCTTTACCAAGCTGGACATCGGCAGCTATTTCGCCGATTGTGTGGAGGAGCTTACGATGGAGCTGGAGGCGAAAAACATCACGCTCAACTACTACAATTATGTAGAGGCGGGGACGACGATCATCGCGGACACCGAGCAGCTAAAGCGCGTGGTGAATAATATTGTCGGCAATTCGGTAAAATACCTGGACAAACGGCGGGGACTTTTGATTATCCGCTTAAAAGATGTGGGCGATTTTGTGCAGATCGAGATCGAGGACAACGGAAAAGGTATTGCCCAGAAGGATCTGCCCAGCATCTTCGATCGATTTTACCGCGCCGACTCTTCGCGGAATTCCTCGCAGGGCGGCAGCGGCATCGGCCTGTCCATCGTCAAAAAGATCGTCGAGGACCACGGCGGCAAGATTTGGGCCACCAGCAAGGAGGGTATCGGAACCGTAATGCACTTTGTGCTAAGAAAATATCAGGAGGTACTGCATGAGTAAAATTTTGATCATTGAGGACGAGGAATCGATCGCCGAGCTGGAGAAGGACTACCTGGAGCTGAGCGGCTTTTCGGTGGAGATTGAGAACAACGGCGACGGCGGGCTTACGCGGGCGCTGGAGGAAAAGTTTGACCTGCTGATTTTGGACCTGATGCTGCCGGGCGTAGACGGTTTTGAGATCTGCAAGCGTGTGCGCAAGGTCAAGAATACGCCCATTTTGATGGTTTCGGCTAAAAAGGAGGATATCGACAAGATCCGCGGGCTGGGCCTGGGCGCGGACGACTATATCACCAAGCCGTTCAGCCCCAGCGAGCTGGTGGCGCGGGTCAAGGCCCATCTGGCCCGCTATGAGCGCCTGATCGGCAGCGGGATCCAGGAAAACGAAATCATTGAGATCCGCGGCCTGAAGATCGACAAAACGGCCCGCCGCGTCTATATAAACGGCGAGGAAAAGACCTTTACGACCAAGGAGTTTGACCTGTTGACCTTCCTCGCGCAGAACCCGAACCACGTATTTACGAAGGAGGAGCTGTTCAGCCGGATTTGGGATATGGAGTCGGTGGGCGATATCGCGACCGTGACCGTCCATATCAAGAAAATCCGCGAGAAGATTGAGTTTAATACGTCGAAGCCGCAGTATATTGAGACAATATGGGGAGTGGGGTATCGGTTTAAGGTGTAAACTCCCAAAATATTCCATCACACTCCGAGAATTCAGGCAATCCCCCGGAGATAATCGCAAGGAAAAATATACCCGTATAGCCGCCTTCCAGCCGCAGATACTAAGGTATCAATGCAAAGGAAGGCGGTTTTTTATGGAGTTTCGGCTGACGGAGAAACAGAAAATCCTGCTGCGCACAGCCGGGATGGCGGCGGTGGTTTACCTGGTATTCAAGTACCTGCTTCCGCTGCTCATGCCTTTTTTGATTGCTTTTCTTTTGTCAATCCCGATTCGCCCGATCGCCCGTTTCTTCTATAAAAAAATGCACGTCCCGATCGGCCTGGCCGCGGGCGTCGTGCTGGCGGTATTCGGCGCGCTGCTTGGCGGGCTTTTGTTCTGGCTGGGCAAAAGCGCGCTAGAGCAGCTGCTTTTATTTTCCGGAAAGCTGCCGGGGATATGGGAGGATTGCTGCGAATGGCTTTCAGATTGCTGTATCCAGATGGAGCAGGGGCTTCAATTAAGCCGCGGGACGATCAGCGGCCCGTTGGCCCGTTTGACGGATCTGAGCGGGGACGGGCCGGGAGCGCGGACGCTCTCAGGAATGCTTGACGGCTTTATGAGCACGTCGCTTTCCTGGGTGAAACTGGCAGTCGAAGTGCTGGTGACATTTTTTATTACCATTGGGGCCACGCTGATTACGACAACACAATTAGAGGAGATTAAGAAGGCGCGGGACCGCTCGCTGTTTCGGGAGGAGATCAACCGCGTCCTGCGCATCTTATCCCGGGTGGGAGCGGCCTATGGTAAGACGCAGCTGTATATTATGTTGATTACAATGGGGATCTGCACGGCGGGCCTGACGATTTTGCGAAATCCCTACGCGATTCTTTTAGGGATACTGATCGGCCTGCTCGATGCCCTGCCGATTTTTGGCGTGGGGACGGTATTGTGGCCGTGGATTGCTGTCAGCGCCCTGAGCGGGAGGCTTTGGCAGACGATCGGCCTGGCGGCGATTTATGGGCTGAGCGCGCTGGTGCGGGAGCTGATGGAAGCGCATTATATGGGGGAGCAGATTGGGCTGAACGCCCTGGAGAACTTGATCTCTATGTATGTGGGGATGCAGCTGTTCGGGCTTTTGGGACTGTTTTTTGGGCCGATGGGGTATCTTTTGATTAAGGAGGCGGGAAAGACAGGACTTGCAATGTAAAACGATCTATACTACAATGACGGTAAATCGTTTGCGGCAATGAGGCGCAGATCCGAAAAAGCGGCAATCCGTTCGCTTTGCGGCTCACCGTGCCGGCAAAGGGAGCGGGTTGAGAAAGGTTTGGACAGGAGATGGATGGGAAGAAAATACTTTGCAGCTTGACGGATATCGAAAAAAGGTATACGGCATCCGTACCGGTGCTGGGGCCTCTGTCTCTGGCTGTGTATGAGGGAGAGATTTTAGGAATTCGCGGCAGCAACGGGGCCGGCAAGAGCACGCTGTTGGGCGTCATGGCGGGCGTGCTGCGGGCCGATGCGGGGAACTGCCGCTATGAGGCAGAGACAGAGGGACGGATTGGCTATGCACCGCAGGAGCTGTGCTTATACGGCAGCTTAACCGGCCTGCAGAATCTGCGATTTTGGGGGCTGTCCGCCGGCCTCTCCGGCAAGACGTTGTCCGTTCGCAGCAGCTGGCTGCTACAACAGCTGGAATTGAAGGACAAAGGGAAAAAGGCGGTTTCAACCTATTCCGGCGGAATGAAACGCCGCCTGCAGCTGGCGACCGCGCTCATGGGGATGCCGAGGCTTCTGTTGCTGGATGAGCCGACCGTGGGGGCGGATACGCATTCCATTGATTTGATCCTTACAATGCTTATGAATTTAAAGCGACAGGGATGCGGGATGGTGCTGATCAGCCACCAGAGCGGGGAGCTTGGGCAGGTCTGCGACCGGATTCTGACCTTGGAACAGGGGATTGTGACGGCAGAGGAGAGTTTGGCATGAGGAGATGGCTGGCGGTATTCTACAAGGATTTCTGTCTGTTCCTGCGCGGCAGCGGCCGGCTGACGCTTCTTCTGCCGTTTTTTCTGCTGGCCGCTCTAAAGACCGGCCAAAGCGACCCGTCACAGCAGATCTATGTGCAGCCGTTTCCGGTCGCGGTACGGGATCTCGACGATACGGTCATGTCACGGTCGCTGCTTTCACAAATGGAACAAGTCGCATTATTTTCCGAAATAAAAAAAGCCGACGGCGAAACCGACGAGGAATTGCTTTCACAGGGCGTGGCGGCGGTGGTCACAATCCCCAAAGATTTTTTCTATGAGCTGTATACGATGGAGGATTGTCCGGTTGAGGTGGTTCTGAACGACCAGAGGAAGCTGGAGTCGGCCCTTTTCAGCTCGATTTTTTCTTCCGTAATGGACATTATCTGGGCCAATCAGTCGGCGGAGAGAGGGCTTTTTCGATTTTGCTATGGAGACGATCCTGGCTATGAGAGCGAGATGTATGCGCAGGCTTCCGAGCAGCTTTTGCGGGATGCGCTGGGACGCCAAAATGTATTTGACGCCAAAACGTCGCCGGCCGATCCGCGGGGTGCTCTTTCACGGCGCCTGCTGGCAAGTATTCTGACTGCTTCGGCCGTACTGTTTTCGACGGCGGCGCTGAAAACGCTGCCGGAGGAAAGAAAGCAATTGGTTCTGCCGCGCTACCGTGCGCTGGGCGGTTCGCCGTTTGCTTTTATCGCGTCTAAATTTGTCATTACGCTGTGTCTGTATATGACGGTAGTGCTGTTGATTCTAAAGGGACTTTCGCCTGCAGACGGGGAATATCTTCTGTGGACGGCATCGATGATTTTGTTCGGCGCGTTCGGCTTGATCCTGGCGCTTAGCGCGTGGACGGACAGCCGGACGGTGCAGCTTGTAAGCAACCTGTTTTTGCTGCTGTCGCTGGTGCTGGGCGGTTCTCTGTGGCCAGCCCATATGCTGCCGCCGGCGCTGGCGGCAATGAGCCGTCTGACGCTTCCCTACTATGCGCGGAGGGGCCTGGAGCTGGCGGCGCAAGGGGCCGGGGGGCGTTTTCTTTGGCAGGCATTCGTACCGGTACTGGCAATGGGACTGATCGGCAGCGCAGCGGCGATCGGCGGCCTGTACTATGCGGACGGCAGCCGGCGGCGTGCGGCCGGTGGTCTGTGGTGCGCGAATGATGGCTCGCAGCATGCGAACAATGATCTGCGGCATATGGATCGCGGTAGCACGATGTTTTCGCCATCTCACACGGCGCAAGAGTCAGAATCAGGCATCGGTCGGCCGGATATGATACAACCGTGTCGGATGATACGCCGGCTGGCCGGGCTTGCGTGTCTAAAAGGAAGCGCCATGGTAAAAGGGATCGGGGGAGTGCTTACGCTGGGGCTGACCGCCTTTTTGTGCGGAGCGGCCGTACATACGGTCGAACAGGGGGCAGTTTCCAATCTTCGCCTGGTAGTCTGCGATACCGATCAAAGCGTATCGTCGCAAGAATTGATCGAACGATTGTCCGGAGTTACGGGTTTATCCGTGTTTGTTTCCGAAGAGGCGGACGGGCGGCAGAGACTGCTGGGGGAGGAGGCCGAGGGGCTGCTTGTGATTGGCGAAGGGTATGGGCTGGCGCTGGAGGAAGGGAGCCGCCTGCCGCTTTCCTATGAAAGCGCTGCCGCCGCCTGGTCGTCACAGGGAGTCCGCGAGATTGTGGCCGGACAGGTCATCGTCCAGCGAAGCCGCCTGCGGGCGGTGCAAAAGGCGGAGGAAAGGCTGGGACGGGCACTTTCGGAGAGCGAGACAAGAGAGCTGATGCAGGAAATTTCGGAAGCGGAAGGCCCGCGGACTTCTCTGTATCAGATCCGGACCAGCTCCGGGCGCGCGCCGGTCGATCCGTTTGTCCCTGGCCGGCTGAGCCTGGTTTCTCTGGCTGTTTTATTTACGCTTTTGACAGTGGCGCCCTGGAGCCGGAATGAGGATGGCCGGCTGGTGGAGAAGCGGATGTATTCGATTCCCTATGGAAGGACGCTGTCCTATGGAAGCGACGCGATCGCATTGATGGGAATCGGGCTTTGGGCGGGGGCGGCAATCCTGATTTTGGGAGAGACTTCTTTTGAGGACTGGATGGCCATGACAGGATACGTATTTGGTGCGACGGGGCTCTCTCTGGCTTTGATGCGTTTTACGGCGCAGGAGGGTCGAGTGGATGGAATTGGTCCTTTTCTGGCTTTGATTCTGTGCCTGGCGGGCGGCTGCTTTATGGATTTGACGCAGGCCGTGCCGTGGTTTGCGCAAATGGCTCGTTGGACGTTGCCGGGACAGATGCTGCTCGCCGGAGAGGGAGAGCGGTGGTTTATGGGCATTTTACTGGCGGAGGGAGCTCTGTTTCTGGCTGTGGGAGCGCCCCGGCGGGACGGATCTTTCTCTTTACATGCCAGGCCCCGTTGTGGTAGACTGAGAGGGCAAAAAGAGCAGCATAAGGCCGCGAAAGAAAAAGAGGGCAGTAAAGGATGAAGAAAAAAGAGTTAAGGATTTTCCTATTGATAGTTGCAGGGATATGCGTAGGGCTATCGGCCTGCGCGCAGAGTGGCGCACAGACAGGAAGCACCGGAGCAAAAACAGATCCGTCGGTGCAGGCTTCCGGAGAAAATGCCGGCGTGCCGGGAAACGGGGAAGGGATGTCCGGTCAGGATTCGTTGACATCCGAGGCAGGTGAGGATGCGGCCGGAGGCTCCGGAGCAGATGAGCAAGGTTTGGGAGAAGAGACATCGAGAGAAAGCACAGTCGGGGCAGGCGCATCCGGCGAAAGCGTGACCGGGGCAGAGGAAAGCACGGCAACGCCGCCTGCGCCCGTGTTTACGGAAGAATCCGGGACATACTACGCTACGACGACCGTCAATATCCGCACGGAGCCGAATACGGACTGTGCGATTGCCGGGAAGCTTTATATCAATCAGAAAATAAGCGTGACCGGCGCCAGCGAGGAGTGGAAGCAGGTAAGCTACAAGGACCAGACCTGCTATGTGGCGTCGGCCTATCTGACGGACGAGGAGCCAAAGCGAGTCGGGCCGATGGCCGGACAAGCCGGGACCGGTATCTACTATGACGGGGAGGGGCCCTTAATCTGCATTGACGCCGGTCACCAGGGCAAGGGCAACAACGAGCAGGAGCCGATCGGCCCGGGCGCGAGCGAGACGAAGAAAAAGGTATCCTACGGCACCAGCGGCGTTTCCACAGGCCTGGCCGAATACCAGCTGACGCTGAATGTGTCCCTGCAGCTGCGCGACGAGCTTCTGAGCCGCGGATACGCCGTTTTGATGGTGCGGGAGACAAACGAGGTCAATATCAGCAACGCCGAGCGGGCCGCGATTGCCAATAACGCGGGAGCGGATGCGTTTGTACGGCTCCACGCCAACGGCTCGTCGAATTCCGACAAAACCGGCGCGATGACGATCTGCCCGACCGCCAAAAACCCGTACTGCAGCCAGATTTATGCGGACAGTCGTGCTCTGTCCGACCAGGTGGTGGATCATTTGTGCGAGGCGGCGGACGCCAAAAACAACGGTGTGTGGGAGACGGACACCATGAGCGGCATCAACTGGTGTACGGTGCCGGTGACGATCGTGGAGATGGGATATATGAGCAATGCCGGCGAGGATGAGAGAATGGCAACCGACAGTTACCAGAGCAAGCTGGTGCAGGGAATTGCGGACGGGATTGATGCGTATTTTGAGTGAGAATGTGTAAAAGTGTTTGGATTTTTGGGAAGATATGTGTTATCATAGAAATATAAAGCATTGATTTAAGAATTCCCTTATAGCCAGTATATGTTTGTTGCCCGTGATGGCAAATGAATCGGATTTAAGGAGGAGAGGATATGGTAGAAACAATGGGAATGACGGATTTGCAGTTTAAAAGCTGGTTGAAACAAATTATCAGAGGCCTCGAGGGTGCGAAGGAAAAGAGCACAAAATAAGAAACAGATAAGGCACCAAACGAATTACTGAAAGACTTAAAAGAAGATTTTCCGACCTACAGTTACGCTTGGGTATAATACGAATGCACAAGTTGCGAAGATGTTAAAACGGGCTTCGAGCGAGAAAGAGGCACGGTGGAACTATGCTTTTTGGCTGCAAAATAGTTCCTTTTGCTTTGGGGATGACGATACCTCCTACGTTGTGAAAAAATGGCTGGAAGAAAATAATTTTCCCTATTATGACGATGGCGACGGCGATGAAGAGTACGAGGAAGCCGGGAAAATAACGAGTGCATTTGTTTCTGTTCTTGTATCAATAGTGCGGGAAATACATGAACAGAACCGCAAAATATGGCAAGGAATTACCGATCCTCATTCACGAATTAGAATATTATCAAGAAATTGCAGAACAAAATGCAGAGGCAAATGGAAATCAGCTTGTTGAAGAATTTGTTAATTTTTGTATAGCAGTCACATATTAATACAAGTAGGGTTTTCCCTACTTTCCATATTCCGGGAGGTGAAGGATATGTTAGCAAACGCTTTTGTTGACAACGCAAAGGTCATGGCCAAAGGGCAGG
>CANSWW010000098.1 GCA_947650845.1 uncultured Lachnospiraceae bacterium | reverse complement strand
AACAGGTTAATATGATTTTATTCACAGTATCAAATTGCTCGGCCCATTCAATAAACGCACAGGATAAAATACCCGAACCCGCGCCGGCATCCAAAACAGTAATGCTTTCCTTATTAACGGGAGCATCATATAAGCTTGCCATGAATCTTGCCGTCTCTATACTTGTAAAAAATTGCCCGTACATTTTCCTTTCTTTTTTCGGCATATTATCTATATATAAATTCGTAAGCTCAATAATCTTCTCCAGCATTCTTCTCGCCTCATTCCCATTTGCATGTACCAATTATACCTTATATCTGCTTCAATTTCAATAGGGACAAGAACGAATGTTCTTTTCTGATTTCACGCCAATCCGCATTTTTTATACGCGGCCCGAAAGGCAACGCACGCGAACCCTATATTGACGGCAACAATGCAGAGACGGTACGGCTCCACCTGTAAATTGCCGACCTCACTAAGCATACGGCTCACCTGCTCCGCGTACATATATTTTGCTATTTTCGCGATGGTTGTGTTAAAGGTCGCTAACATAGGCAAAAACGACACGATCAGCATCACCGGTACCGTAAGAGACGTGGCCTGCATCTGCGTCCGGCTCCCCGTGCCGATGGCCGCCCCGATCAATAAGGAGGCTAAAATACCGACCGCCATGATAAGCATAAAGGAAACGCTTGCTTCCGGTCCGTAGCTCCCTTCCGCACAGATCACGGCCGACCCCAGCATGCACGCAAACCACACATAGCTGCCGATCCCCGCCAAATACTCATACGGTTTTACGTTGGACATCAGCAAGACACGGAGCGTATTTTTTTCTTTTTCCTCGGCGATGATCGCCGCAATGCCGGTGAGCGGAGCCATGGCCACGTACATCGTGGCAAACATCGTCACGAAAAAGCGTTCCGGCATGCCGTCGATTTTTATGGCGCGATTCATAATCACCGTTAAAACAGGAAACATGACGAATTGAATCAATACCGTCTTATTTTTCATCGTATCCTTTAGCTGCTTTTTGAAGATGGCGATTCCGTTGCTCATGTCAGCCAAGCCCCTTTCCTGTCAGTTCGATAAAAACGGTCTCCAGCGTCGGCTCCGTGGAGTGGATCGTTTCAATCCGGCCCTGCTCCAAATACTCCTTTATTAAGGCGCCGACCCGGCTTCCGTTTTCCAGAGACGCTCTTTTCCCATCGGTAAACGAAATTTCAATCCGGTTTAAGCGGTTGTATTTTTTACAGATATCCTTCGGATTTCCGTATTCAAGGATCCTTCCCTCGCTTAATAAAGCCACGTTGTCGCACAGGCTTGTGCTTCGAACATATTGTGCGTTGTGAGAAAGATCGTCGTTCCTCTTTCTTTTTGCTCTTTCAAAACGGCGTGTATCTCCCGCATGGTAGCCGGATCGAGCCCGGCGGTCGGTTCGTCCAGAAAAAGCACACTGGCGTCGTTCATCAGGGCCCGCGCTAAGGACAGACGGTTTGTCATCCCTTTGGAAAGCTTTGAAACCGGTATCTTTCTCGATTCATAGAGGCCAAACCGCTTGAGCAGACCGCCAATCCCCGTGCGGGAAATGTGATAAATATCCGCGTAAAAAGCCAGATTATCATAGACGGACAGCCGTTCATACAAGCCGAAATGATCCATCATGGCGCCGATCCGGCGGTGCTCGGAGGCGGTCAGCTTCCTTGTATCGGTTCCGAGAAGCTCCGCCACGCCTTCTTTTTGCCAAAGCTGCCCTGTCAAAATTTTAATGAGCGTCGTTTTTCCGGCTCCGGACGGGCCTAACAGTCCGAAAATTTCCCCGCCGCGGATTCGAAACGTAACCTGATTCAGGACCGGATGGTCCGCAAAACGATGGGAGAGGTTATTTGCCACAATGACATCGTTCATTTCGATTTTTCCCCGCTTTCTTTCAGTCGCCTGAGCGCATCCTCCAGCTGTCTATTTTCAAGCTTTTCCTTCATCCTCATTACCATATAGCTGCCCAAAAAGCTGATTCCGAAGCAGATAAAAAACAAGGCCCACGGCTGCCACATATGGATCGGAAACCACTGGAATACCACAATAAAGAGAACGATAATGAGAATCGCCGCCGTCAGCAAGCCAATGGTTCTCTGCCAGATCGCCATCTTTTTAATCCATGTATCCGTAAAAAATATGAATCGGCTTCCGACCAGCAAGGCGGAAATGCATAAAAACTGAAAGGTGATTTTTACGGAAATCCCCTGATCGCCAAGCTCAAATATGGCGGAAAATCCTTTGGCGGAGGCTCCGAACATCAGACAAAACAGATTCAGCGTCAGTATCGTCACTCCAAATATGGTCAGCACCTGCGCCAGATAATCAAAGATGTTTTTTCGTTTCTCCATCTATGCCACCCCCAATCGTTTTTTCAATTCGTCCGCATACTGCCGGGAGGCTATAATCTGCTCTCCGTTTGACATCGTGATACGGATTCTTCGGTTGATGTCCGTTTTCAGAGACTGGATGCTTTGCAGGTGTATGAGGCAGGATTTGCTGACACGGAAAAAGCCATATTCCTCCAGCTGCTGCTCTAATTCGTACAGTCGAAGCTCCGATTCGTATACCTCCCCGGCCGTATAAATGAAGCATTTCCGATCCACACTTTCGATGTATATAATCTGCGCCACATCCAGCAGGTAGATTTCCCCCTGCTTTCTGCCCGTTATTTGATGGTTCATCATCCGCAGGGTTGCCATGAGCCGTTCGATGTCCGGCGTCAATTGTCTGCAGGTGACCGTTACGGTCAAATCCGCCGCTTTTTCATCCACTACGATTTCGATCTTCAAGCTTACGCCGCCTTTCCCGTGTTTTGCCCGGATTGCCTGTGGTTCAAATACTGATTTCCATTATACACAGAGACGTTTGTTTTTCAATTCCTCCGCGCGCAAGCTGCCGTTTTCCCGGCATAAGATGCCGCGAAAAGGGGCTGTCCAGGCAGCCCCTTTCGTCAATCCAAATCTTCCCCATGGGAAGCAATCACCTTCTGATACCAGTAAAAGCTATCCTTCCGATATCGTTTATTGCTGCCATGGCCCTGATTGTCCAAATCCACATAAATAAACCCATACCGTTTTTTCATCTCGCCGGTGGAAGCCGAAATCAAATCAATGCACCCCCAAGGCGTATACGCGAGCAAATCCCCCCCGTCCTCCACCGCCCCGGCCAGCGCTTCGATATTCTCCCGCAGATAGGCGATCCGATACGGGTCATGAACCGTTCCGTCCTCCTCCAGCACATCCGCGGCGCCAAGACCGTTTTCCACCACCATTACAGGAATCTGGTAACGGTTATAAATCTCATTCAGATAGTAACGCAGACCCGTTCCGTCAATGGACCAGCCCCACTCCGAATATTTCAGATAGGGATTCTTCGCGCCCAGCGACAGATTTCCCGCGCCATCCTTCGCAACGTTCTCGTCGGCACTGACGCAGCTGGTGCTGTAGTAGGAAAAGGTATACAGATCCACCTTTCCTGCTTTCAGCGTTTCTTCATCTTCCTTTGTGATGTCCAGAGCTATGCCATACGTATTCCAGATCCGCGCGGCATAAGCCGGGTATGCGCCCCGCACCATGGTATCGCCGCAGTAATGAATCATTTGCTGCCAGCTCTGCTGTGTCAAAAGCATGTCGGCCGGGCTGCACGTATAGGGATACTTGCACATCCCGCAGATCATGCAGCCTACCACACAATCCTTGTCGATCTCATGCGCCAGTTTCACCGCCCGGGCGCTGGCCACGAACTGATGATGCAGCTTCTGAAATGCCTGCGTCGCCACTTCCCTTGTGACGTACTGCTTCGGCAAAAAATCCAGCATCAGCACAGCGCTGTTGATCTCGTTAAAGGTCAACCAGTACTTCACGAGCCCCTTGTACTCCGTAAAAATCGTCCGGCAGTACTTTTCGTAAAAATCAATCGTTTTCCGGTTCTGCCAGCCGCCGTACTCTTCCTCCAGCACCAGCGGGTCGTCGTAATGGCTGATCGTCACCAGCGGCTCGATATGATATTTTTTCAGCTCTTCAAACACGCCGCGGTAAAAATCCAGGCCGGCCTGATTCGGCTTTTCTTCATCTCCTCTGGGAAAGATGCGCGACCAGGAAATCGACATGCGGAAGATCTGGAAGCCCATTTCCGCGAAAAGCTTGATGTCCTCCTTGTAGGTGTGGTAAAAATCAATCGCCTGATGATTGGGGTAATAGCAGTCCTTTAGCACGGCCCGCTTCGCGCCCTCGGGAAGTCGTTCGCCCGCCATCTCACTCACCCGGCCGGCGGCGCCGTCCGGCATCCGGTATGTCACATAGCGCGGTGTGTTGACGTCCGCTCCTGTAGTGCAGTCAATCGCCGTCAAGCCCCTTCCGTCCACGTCATACGCGCCCTCACACTGGTTGGCCGCCGTCGCGCCACCCCACATAAAGTTCTCGGGAAATTTCGTTCTCATCCTTTTATCCCTCCTGCGCTTCTTTTTCACATAGTTGGCGGTCATAGATCTTGACAAACGGCGCATATACCAAAATGCCAATCACAAAAGCGACGGCCGGGATAAAAAGGTTCTGCCATGCCATGGTTCCCATAAATTCCTGCAAAAATACCGGCAGCGCCGTCATAATCATAATATAAGCCGGTTGAAAAAATCCGACTGCGTACCCCAGATACAAGACCGGCACCAAAATCAGCGTATTCAAAATGAAAGGAATCGCAATAATCGGATTATACATGATCGGCGTGCCAAAGGCCATCGGCTCACTAATGTTAAAGACCGCCGGAACCACCCCGGCCTTGCCCACTGCTTTTAACTGCTGTGATTTGCTGCGCAGGCACAAAACCGCCAGGGGCAGCACATTACCGGTGCCGCCGCAGCAAGCCGCCGCGCCAAACAGGGCAACGGGCGCGAAGATCGGAGCCTGGCCGGCCGCGACCAGCTCGGCATTGCCGGCCATATACTGGATCATCGGCGCCATAATAACGATGTAAACAATGGCTGTTCCATGAATGCCGAAGCTCCACGTCAGCTGGCAGATGAAAATCAGCACAAACATACCCGGTACGCTCACCAAAGCGCCCAGTGGAATAGAGAGGAGCCCCATGATCGCTCCGGGCAGAGAGGTCGTAAATACCATCTCGCACAGGGTATTCAAACCATGCCATAAGATCACGTTAATCACCAGGGGAATCAGCGTTGCAAAGGAATCGGTCAAAAACTGCGGCACCACCTCCGGCATTTTGATCGTGACATGGCGCTTCTGGCAGAGATCAATGATCTTAACCGCGATCAGCGGCAAAATCAGTGCCGTAAACAGCCCCGTCCCGCCCAGGTACGTCGTATCTAACGCGCTCATGGTCGAGCCGTCGGCCAGCGTCACGGTCTTTACCGGTGATACCACCATCAAAAACAGAACCATTGTGACGATGCCGTTAGCCATGGCCCCCTTCATTTCCAGATTTTTGGAATACGCATAACCCACCGAAAAAGCCACCGCCACACTCAGGATCCCCATCGTCATATTGTAGGGCATCGTAAGCCAGACATACAGGGAATCTGTCGTCTCACAAACACCGACCAGATTCAAAAGCGTGGCCAGGATCATAAAGACCGCACCGGCCAAAATCAGGGACATTGTGCTCATCATGCCGCCGCTGATGGCGCTAAAGGCTTTATTTGTCTGCATTTTTCCGCCCCATTCCTGAAGCTTCTGCATAGGCTTGGACTGATACAGATTGTCTAACTTTGACATTTTTTATCCTCCTCAAACTTCCTTTATACACACATTCCCCGCTGCGCACTCAGAGAACATTTGCGTTTCTTCTTATTTGTCCAGAATCTTATGAATCTCTTTGAAAATATTCGCCGCGTTGGCGATGCCGTAATCCTGCGGCGCGATCACCATCACCGGCTTGCCGCTGCCCTTGGCTACATTGTCCTTTTGATACGAAATCTGCGGCCCTAACAGCAGGATGTCATAGCCGCCGCACTCTTCCTTGTAGTGGTTGACGCCGGTAGCCGCGATCTCCAGCTCAAAGCCCTGCTCATCCGCGTACTTTTTCAGCTTTTTCATCAGGATGCTCGTAGACATACCTGCCGCACATACTAATAATACTTTCATTTTCTTACTCCTCCTTAATTTTCTTTTTCATATAAGGCCTGATATACGTCGACGAGTTCAATGGCCAGATCCTGGGCCAGGCTGGCCATCATAAAATGGTCCTGGGCATGGGTCAGGAGAATATCCAGGCCCGGCACCTCGCCGTTTGCGTCCATGGACAAAAGCTCCGTGTGCGCGTTATGAGCGGTCAGGCTAAAATCGGCTGCCTGGCGCAAGCTCTCTTTCGCCCCGGCAAAATCCCTTTTCTTGGCCTTCTGAATCGCCTCAAAAGCGCAGCCCTTGGCGCCTCCCGCATTGGCGATGATGCCCATCGCGATTTCCTCCAGCTTTTCGTTTCCCAGCATATGCTTCACCTCTCCTTTAAAGTTGTTTTATAATGGTTATAATATTTGCCAGTTCATCGTCCGAAAAAATAATCCGGAATTTCTTTTCCATCGGCCGCAGCAGCCGACGCAGCACCTTGTATTCCGCGTAATGCCCCTGGATGATCTCTTCCCGGCGCGGGTTTTTGATGATCGTGCCCTGGCTGGCCAGGCGATTGATCGCGCAGGCCATGTGTACGAACAGGCCCGTCTCTACCTCGACTGTCACCGCATACTCCCGCTTGAGCTCTTCGGCCAGCATCTGCCACAGACCCTTTAGCTTCTGCATATCGACCGCCTCCAGCTGTCCGTCTAAGAAACGGCAGATCTCCTCCATATTGACCTGCTCCGTCTCCTCCTTCTGCAAGGACAGGAGCTCTACCAGCCGCTCGACCGGCGCGGCCAGCACATTGGCCGCGGGAACAAAAGGAATCGACAGAAGCTGCGGGTCGTAGGTGCCCACGATACACTGGATCACGGCTTCCTGCATCAGGCCGGACAGCTTTTCGCGCAGGAGCCGTCGGTCGGACATCGAGATTGCGATGATATCCGCGTCCGGAGCCGCTTTGTGCAGCAGCAGATATTCTTTCATCTGAGCGGCTACGCCCTCGCTGCTGGTACACAGGGTTACGATGATTTTTTTGCGGGGCTTTGACAAGGAGCCCAACGACTCTGCCGTCATCTTATAGACCAGAGCCAGATCGGTCGTGATCGCCGCGTGCCTGGACCAGTCCATTCCCAGCTGCATCACCGGCAAAAACACCGTGCGGATATTGATTCCTGTTTCCAATGAGATCGTATACAGCATCTGCTGCACCAGCTCCAGATCGAATACGGCCAGTATCCCGTGCCCCTGATCCACGTCGCGGACCGTTTTCTTCAGTGTCTCATAGGAAACTTCATCGGCCTGCTCCAACGGAATGTCTACCGCGAATACGTTATTATTGTGAAGGGTGGCCTCAATGGTGGCCGCCAGGGCTTTTGCAACGCCCTGCCCGTGAAACACGAACAGGAGTACCGGCCCTTTTTTCTCCACCTGCGCTTTCTCAGGCGCGGAAAGCAGCAATGTGACCACCTCCACCTCATCGATTTGCAGCTTTACCTGGAATGTGTTTTTTATTTGCTCCGCAAGCAGCATAGCCTGAAAATAAACGGCCTGATTACAGCGGATCATCTCGGTGATCTGTTCCGTATTCATTTTCCACGCCAACGGCTTGTGCTCCAGGAATTCTTTCAGCTGCATGCAGAGACTGTAAAGCACCGGCAGAGGATAGGATACTCCCAGGGTTTGCCCGGCTTCCGTCAAAAATTGCTCCGTCAAGGCGATCAGGGGTTTGGGTACCAGGCGCATCAGCTGTTCCCGGCTGCCTATTTCCCGCATCAGTTCCCGACGATGCTGGTTCAGCATCTGATCGAGATCAATGCTCAAAAGCGTCCGGATTTCTTCCTCATTGAAGCCTCTCGCCGAATAGTTTTGGATCTGCCGGTCCAGGTAATCATACGCGCTTGCCTGTGTGGCTTTTGCCTGGTTTACCTTTGTCATCTCAAAATCGCTGCCATGAAAGGAGTACGAGGTGTGGGGCTTTACAAATTCCTTTACCTCGTCCTTATGCAGACGGTAATTCAAAAAGCCTTTGCGTACTGCCGGGTCAAAATCGCTGATATAGAGGTTCAGGAGCTTTTCTCCGTTTACATATTCGCGCAAATAGGCGTTCATGCAGGCCTGGCGGATCAGCTCCTTTAAGGTAGCAATATCGCGGTCGCAGGGAAACAGGAGCAGGGAAACCAAAACCTCGGATTCCATTTGCAGCGTCCGTTTGGTCCGGGCCGCTTCCAGTGTTAAGAACTGTTTGATCAGCGCAAAGCGTTCGTCCATCGGGCGTTCGGTTAAGGACGGGATATTGATTGTAATCAGCACTCGGTTTTCCAGCGAGGATATCACATCGTAGGCCCGTTCTTCGCAGGATAGTATGAGGATCGGCAGCTGATCGCTGTCCTCTTTCTGTATTACCGTCCGTACCAGCCTTTGGCGGACATGCGCCGGCAGGAGATGGACTTTGTGCAGAAAAAGGATCCCTCCCCGCGCTTCCGCGAGGGCTCCGCCGTCTCCGTTTTCACCCAAAAGCTCTCGTAACGTCTGCGAGCCGCTTTCCGGAAAGTCCGCGCAGTCACACTGGATGAAAGGCGCGTTTTCTTTCAGAATGTTTTGCTTCACGGCCTCGCGATACATGAGGTTGGCCAGGAACCTCTTGCCGGTTCCCTTTTTTCCCAGCAGAAGGGCGTTCAGGCCCTTATACGGATAGCGAATCACCGCTTCTGCCTGGCGGAGCACTTGCTTTAAGCTTCCGTCATATCCAATCAGGCTGCGGAATTCCCCGAGTTCATCCCGGGCGGGGGCGACCAGCCGATACAGCACCGGCCGGCTGTCTGTTTTTCGCAGACGCCCCTCCTTCACCAGCTGGCTTAGCGCTGTGCTTACATTCGTCCGCTGCATTCCCATGGCCTCCGCAATGGCTTGCGTGGAAATTCCCTGGTTAGCGTTCGCCGAGCTGTGAAGCCTTATAAATTTGTAGATCTGTTCCTTATTGGTTTCCATTTGCTCGCCTCCATGGAAGCCATTCGTAATGGGATGGCTTTAGAATACGTTTTTTATTTGTCTTTGTCAAATTTGACTACCGTATGTTTTCGATTGTACCATCCCGTTGTCTTTTTGTCTATTTTGAACAGTTTGCCGTTCTGTTTTTGTGCATTA
>CANSWW010000097.1 GCA_947650845.1 uncultured Lachnospiraceae bacterium | reverse complement strand
GCGGGTATATTCGACTACCTGACCGGAGGAATCACGGCCGGTATATTCAAAGCAAAACACGGCGGCTACCCCCTCTTCCAGCTTTAAATACTTCGCCTCCCGTTTCGGACAGCGGATAATCATCAGGGTCTGCAGAAACTCAACCGGCAGATGCCCCTTGGCATTCATATAATCGTACAGGGAGACATGATTAAAATCCTGCTCCTCCACATCGGCAAAGTATTTGGCGGGAATATAGGTGTATTCAATGCCCAGGGGCTCGTCATCGCCGTAGCGGACACGGTGCAGGGCAAAAATGGACTCGCTCCCGCTAATGCGCAGGCGGGTGCACATCGAAGGATATCCCTGGAGAATGCCGGAAAAAATGACGCTGCTGGCGGCCTTCATGCCACGGTTTTTGATCCGGGCGCTCATACCGTAATTCTGTGTGGCATTCGGGCTGCCCGCGCCCAAAAGAAGCTTGCTCCTGTCTCCCTTTACGAACGTGCCCTTCCCCACGCTGCGCGACAAATAGCCTGTTTCAACCAGCATGTCCATCGCCTTTTTGACCGTCATCCGGTTGACGTCGTAAAGCTCGGCCAGCTCGCGCTCACTGGGCAGCTTTTCCCCGGGCAGATATTCGCCCCGTTCGATTTTCCCCACCAGGGTATTCATGATCTGCTGATAAATCGGCGTCTGCATGTATTTCCTCCTGTTTGCCCGTGTCCGGAGGGCCTTTACCGCCCCCTTCGACGTTTCCTCCTTCTCCTACTTGATAAACTGGAAGCGGTCAATCCGCATAAAGGTCTCGGTGTATTCTACAAAACGGTTGGTATAATCGTAGGTCCTCCCCTCCTCTTTAATCAGGGCGTCCCCCTTTGCCACCTCCAGAAGCGCCGCCTCCTCCGCATCGGCAAATACGACGGAGAGCTGCATTTCGGCGCGGTCCATGTTCACCTGGTATTCCTCCTCATAAATCCGGTACAGGGAGCGGCCCGACAAGTCAAACGTCTCCAGGCCGGGAAAGTATTCGGCGATAATGTAGCTCCACTCGAGGGAGACCGGTGCGTTGTCGACCTTCCGCAAGCGCTCCAGACAGTAGAGATCGGTGCCGATGTTAATCTTCATCCGCTGGGAGATGCGTTTATCGCAGGGAATTTTGCGAAATTTAAGCAGCAGGGATTCGTTTTCCTTGCCCATGCTTTCCACCAGGCTGGTCGTAGAGCAGAAATAGCGAAGGTTCTTGACAATCCGCCGTTTTTGGACATAGTAGCCGCTCTTGTTTTTGGAATAAATCCTTCCCTCGTCCTTTAATATCTGAAGGCTGGAGCGAATGGTCATCTTCTGGACATGGTACATCTCGCACAGCTCTTTTTCCGAGGGGAGCTTGCTGTTTTCGGGATATTTATTTTGTTCGATGTCGGTTCGGATGTCGTCCGCAATCAAAACGTCGAGATACATTTTCTTCATATGACTGATTTTGGCCTCATTTTTCTTTCTATCGGGGGCCGGCGGCGCAAAAGTCTTGTTTTTTGCCCCGGCTCGCCCCTTTGCGGTCATTATAACATTCCTTTGTTGGATAATCAAGGGTATCAAAGAGGGGCGTGCCCTGCGGCGCTCCCCTCCTTGGATGGTTCCTCTTCTGTTTATGCCTGCGTTTCGTTTATCGACGGCTCCTCCGCTGCCTTATACCGGATTTTTTCCCGGAACCAACGCAGCGTCGGGTGTTTTTCCCAGCGGTGAAGGCTCTCCGTCACACGGTAGGAAATCAGCTGGAATACCTGCAGGTATACGAAGGGCAAGAGGTTGTGGTCGACCTCCTGGGCAATCAAAAGCTTCCTTCGGTCGCACTCCTGCGCCCCCTCGCCGGCCGCATCGACCTGTCCGCTATCCGCGTGAGGCTCCTCCAGACCAATATAGAAGCAGCGTTCGCAGACAGCGGATACCGCCTCGTAAATCTGCCGGGAGCGGGCGCTGGTCGCGTCATGGGCATCGATAACAAACACGGTGTAGGTCGGCGTCAGCTGCAGGTTGGGCCCGTGCAGGAATTCCTCGCTCTCGTGGGCGCTGGCGGGAATGCAGATCGTTTCACCGATTTTCAAGGCAGCCTCGGCGGCGATGCCGTAGGCCGTATGGTTGCCCAGGACATAGGCCTGGTGCATGGAAGTCAAAAGACGGAAGTTCTCGTCGATAAAGGCCTGGGCCTGGGCATAGACCTCGGGATAACGCGCCGTAATATCGCGCAGCTTTAAAAGCTGTGCCTCGCGGGCTTTACAGGTAATCCGGTTTTGCCGCAGGGCCGCGCCCAGCGCAAAAAGATCGAGGTAAAGCGTCAGCGTCACGACGCCCTTGGTCACGTAGCCTACCGTTTCCTCGCCTACGCCATAGTCAAGGATATGGTCGCAATGCTCCCGGTAAACGCTTTTTGTGTCTCCCGTGATGCCGATGGCCGCCTTTCCCTCTTTACGCAGACGGTCCAGGGCTTCGATCGCATTCGTGGAACGGCCGCTCTGGCTGATTACAAAATGGAAGGCCGTTTCGCATTGTCCATAGTGGACAAAGCTAAAAGGCGTCTCTACCTCCACCTCGGCCTGCAGCATTTCTTCCATATAATAACGGGCGCACAGGGCGGCATGATAGGAGGAGCCGGAGGCGATGATTTTTATTTTGCGATATTCCTGCGCCAAGTACAAATCCACCAGCTCCTTTGCCGTCTCGTCCGGCCGCCGGAGCATTTTTTCCAAAGCTTCCTTGCTTTCCTTAATATAGGTGTCCATCGTGTTCTTGTTTTCCATTGTATTCTATCCTTCCTGTAGTGTCAGATTCCGAATCCAGTTTTCCTTTTTTAAAAAATGGGTTGCCAGACAGACCTTCAACAGACCCGCGCCCTCTACCAGGAGATAGGTCAGGCTGATATCCAGATGCAAAAGCCGGGCGCCGATCACGCTGAAGAGGACGGGGCCAAACCAGGTAAACATACCGTCGATAATCAACACCGATTTGGTGTCGCCGCCGGCCCGCAGCACATAGTAGACCGTATTGGAATAGCCCTGCGTCCAGGCAAGCAGAGCTTTGATAATCAACAGCCTTGTAGCCATGTGCAGATTTTGCTCGCTCAGCGAAAAGAGCCGGGGCGTAAAAGTGCTGGTGGCAATCAGGATCGCGCCGCCTGCCAGGTAGATCGCCATCACAAGCTTCATAATCGCCCGCACCTCCCGTTTGGCGCGCTCCATGTCGCCGGAACCCAGCGTCTTTCCGATGATCGCGCTGATCGCTACCGAACAGCCGCTGAACACGACGTAGACCAGGTTGCTGATCGAATCTACGACCGTCACCGCGGGAATGAAGCTCTCCCCGGCAAAGCTGTAGCTGATAAACACGACATTGAGACCGATCGACCAGATCAGTTCGTTGGTCATCAGCGGCAGCGCCCTTTTGAGGATCATCGCCCGAAAACCGGGAGCCAGGGAAACACGCAGGCGCGGGCGGATGCCGTGAAGATGTTTCCGGCCCAGGAACCAGAGCACGGCCAGCTCAATAAAGCGGCTGGCTACCGTGGAAATCGCCGCGCCGGTCACGCCCAGGGCAGGCAGGCCGAGCTTTCCGAAGATCAGCACGTAGTTGCCGATGATATTGCAGGCAAAGGAAACCGTGCCTGCTGTCAGCGTACAGCGGGGCAGTTCCAGGGAGCGGAAACACACGGAATACATGTTTGTCACCGCAAAAGGGACGAACGAGATCAGCAGCACGGACAGGTATTGTTTGGCCAGTGTAAAAACTTCGCCGTTTTTGAGGTACAGCCGCAGGATCGAGTCCTGAAAGCCGCCGCAGACCGCCAGAGCCAGCAGCGCCACGACCAGGCAGCAGCGGATTCCTTCATTAAATATATCCGTCAGTTTATCCTGTTTTTGAGAGCCGCCAAACTGGCTGATGAAAATACCGAAGCCGTTGGAAAGGCCGAACAGGATCAGTTGATAAATAAAAAACACTTTATTGGCGACCGCTACGCCGCTGATGGCATTTTCGCCGATCCTGCCGATCATGACGGTATCGGTCATGTTCAGCAGGTTATTAAGAAGCTGCTGAATCATCACCGGAAAAGCCAGGATCAGCGCTTTTTTAATAAATTCCCTGTTTTCCTGCACGTTCTTACCCCTTTCCTTGATATTGCCCGTGTTCTCAGGGCATAGTGGGACACCCTTGTGGTGTTTCCTTGATATTGCCCGTGTTCTCAGGGCATAGTGGGACACTGCCCGCCGCTAAAAGCGGGAGACGCCTGCCGCGTCTCCCGTTGTTTTTCAGATATAATCCAGCAGCTGCGGCAGTGTTTCAATCTGATAATCCGCCGCGTCCTGCCGGAAGCCAAACCGGGTTTCGCGCAGGGCGATGCAGATAAGCCCCGCCGCCTTTGCCGCCTGGATTCCGTAGGCGGAGTCCTCCACAGCGACGGCTTCGCCCGGGCAAAGGCCCAGCCGGGACAGCGTGTACCGGTAAATCTCCGGGTCCGGCTTGCTTTTGGTAAACTGCTGCCCGGACACCACCTCTTCAAACCGGTCTTCAATCCGGCATTCCTTTAGTACGGTGCGGATATGCTCCAGCGGCGACGAAGAGGCGAGAGCCAGACGGATACCGCGCTGCCTGAGGGCGTCGGCCGTCTTTCGGAACCCGGGGTTCAAGATCTCGCTGTAGTTGACCGGAGGTTTGCCGGCCTGGTAGCGGCGGTAATCCTCCTTCAGCTCTTCCATCGTCATGCCGGGGCCAAAGAGCCGCAGAAGCAGCTCCCAGCCCTCCCGGTTCGACGCGCCTACCAGGCGGTTTAATTCCTCCGGCCGGTACTGCCGGCCCCTGGCTGTCAGATATGCCTCTTGCCTTGCCATATACACCGGTTCGCTGTCAATGATCACGCCGTCCATATCAAAAATGACTGCTTTTATCATTTGGTTAATCAATAATCAAACTGCCGGTAATATCTTCTAAAGTCCAGGGAGTGTCCCGTGTGATGCTCCACATGGGCAGCCAGGCAGCCCGTCAAAATCGTCTCCGCAACCATCGGGCTCACGATATCGGCAAACTTGTCATCCACGCCGTCCAGTTTGTAATCGGCCAGGTCAATGATGACCTTCTTCTCGGCATACTCATTGAGGAATTTCTCGACGCGCTCATCCAACGGACGGCAGCTGTCCACACCCTTTACCAGGAATACCTGCGTATCCTCGTCGACCAGTTCCAGCGTGCCGTGGAAAAATTCCGGGCTGGAAACAGCCTTGGTACGCTTCCACTGCATTTCCTCCAGGATGCACATCGTAAACATGTAGATATCTCCCCAGATGCTGCCGGAGCCGATCCAGATCTGATAAGGCTCTTTGTATGTCTTTTTGGCGATCGCGGCTGCCACGGGCCCGAATTTCTCCTTGACCTTTACCAAGCTCTCATGGACGTTTTCCATAGCGGCGGCAAACTCGTCGTACTCGTCAAACTCCCCGCGCAGGTTCAGAAGCTTGAGGACTATGTAATAAAAACTCAGATAGGTGTTCTCTACGCCGGTCGTGTCCATGGTGCACAGGTAATCGGCCTGCTCGCACAAAGGAGTGTTTTCTTTGGTGATGACCGCGACTTTGATGCCGCGCTCACGACACCACTTGGCTACGGCTACGGTTTCCTTCGTGTCACCGCTCTTGCTGCCGGTGATTACGATCGAGTCTTTGTTTAACTGCGTATTCCCCTCCAGCATCAGCTCCGCGGCGTTGACGCAGTAGACCGGCAGCTGGGTTCTGGTTTCCACGACTTTCTTTACGGACGTAAATTCCGCGGTAGTCCCGCCTACGCCGGTGAAGAAGATGCTCTTTACGCCGTCCGCGTAAATTTTGGCGGCAATCGCCTCCAGCTCACCTTTTTTGGACTGAACGATTTTTCCCATTTCCATGTATTTCTCTTTGTCAAAGCTACGCATGTTTTTCTCCTCTCTTCTATTAAGCCCCTCAGGGCATAATGGGACACCCCTTAGGTGTTTCCTTTATTACGCCCAGGCCGCCGCCTTTACACGGCCCGGGCCAAAACGATACTACATTAAGAAGCCAAGCGCCGCGCCCAGGATGCCGACGCCCATCAGGATAAAGGTAAGCGGCAGCGGCTTTACCCCCTTCTTTAGCAGCCAGTAGACAATACCGAATACTGCCAGCGGCATGATTCCCGGAAGGATCCCGTCGAGGATCGTCTGCAAATCGGTGGCCGTCTCGCCCACGCCGACCGGGATGTTCAAGGTCATGTAGACCATCTCCGCTGTCATGGAACCGGCTACCATCAGGCCGATGATCGAAGCGCCGTAGGTTAAAAGCTGCATCGATCCGCTGGCCTCCAGCTTGCTCAAAAAGCTGGTTCCCAGGTTGTATCCCAGGAATGTACCCATGTAACGCATAACAAAATGAGGTACGTTGTAGATCAGCAGGAACAGAAGCGGTCCCAGGATGTTGCCCTGCAGGGCCAGGGACGCGCCCACGCCGGTAGCCAGGATACGCAGCGTTCCCCAGAAGAAGCTGTCGCCGATTCCGGCGATAGGGCCCATCATAGCGGTCTTGACGGTGGAAACGCTGGTCTTATCCACATGCGCCGGATCGAGCACGCATTTTTCCTCCTGGGCTGCCGAAATACCCAGCGGGAAGGTGATGATAAAGGGCGTCGTGTTATAGAATTCCATGTGTCTGGTCATGGCGTCCGCCAGCTCCTGGCCCTTGTACAGCTTTTTGAGGACAGGCAGCAGCGCATAGCAGTAGCCCAAATGCATCTGGCGCTCATAGTTCCATGTAAACTCCATCGGGATGGAACGGACAAAGACTTTTTTCAGGTCGTCTTTGGTTACGACCGCGTTTTGATCCTGCGAAACGATATCCGTAACGATTTTAGAATTCATCTAATTCACCTCCTGCCTGCACCTGGACACTGCCGCTCGTATTGAATCTCTGCTCGATCTGCACCAGTATGACGGCGAGAATCACGGCGAAGATCGCCACGCCGGTGGTACCGATGCCCAGATACTTGACCGTAAAGAAGCCCAGGAAGAAGAACACCACTACCTTCTTGTTCATAATCATCTGTGCCAGCATGGCAAAACCGAGGGCGGGGATCAATCCGCCGGAAATATTGATACCGGTCTGAATGAAGGCAGGCATCTGGTTGAGGACTGCCGTCACCGCGTCCGAACCAAAGTAGTAAGCCAACGGTACGATAGGCACGAAAATCAGTTTGGGGATAAAACCGGTCAGCCAGTAACCGCGCTCGAATTTCTTTACATCGCCGATTTCCGCGTAGCGGTCGCATTTATGCATCAGCCACAAGCTGATGGGAGTACCCAGGGTGCTGACCGCCTGGTAAGCGGCGGCAATGGGATAGCTGAGAGCCAGTGCCGTCTCCGGCCCCTGGCCGGCCGCGATGGCAAAGGCCGTGCCAAGTATCGTTCCCGATACCATATCCGGCGGTATGTAGGCGCCTATGGACACCGCGCCGACAAACGCCAGCTCCAGTGTTCCGCCCATGATGATGCCCTGCTGCAGATCACCGACGATCAGGCCGGTGAGCGCGCCCAGAACAATAGGCCTGTTGATCAGACTGGTTCCTAACATGGTATGGCAGCGGGCCGCCAGTGTCAGTAACGCAATCAGTAATGTCTGAATGATAACCATTTCGTTCCCCTTTCTTTAAAGAACCGATTCCGCATTGATCCGCTTTTCACTGGGGATCATCTGTATATTCAGCTCAATTCCCTCCTCGATCAGTTCCTTCAGCACTTCTTTTTCATGCTCTGTGACGTAGATGGCTTTAGACAGCTTCGTCTTGTCCTTTGCCGATTTGGTTCCCCCCAGATTGATGTTCTTTACCTGGCATTCCCGTGCGATCCGGGCCGCGTCGTCGATGGTGTCGGTGACGATAAACAGCTTGTATTTATCGGTGACGCCGGATTGGATTGCCTGTATCGAATCGTCAATGTTCTTTGCCACCAAGCGTATTCCCGGCGGTCTTGCGATTTTAACCGTGGTCAGCCGCAGTTCGTCGTTTAAAAGCGAATCGCTGGCTAACAGGATGCAGTCCGCTCCCAGATGGGACGTCCAGGAAAACGCTACCTGGCCGTGCAGCAGACGGTGATCCACTCTGAGCGATTTGATCATCTTGTTCGTTCCCTCCTAAAAATCATCGATTGGATCGGCCTCTTCCAGATCCATTTC
Source organism: uncultured Lachnospiraceae bacterium (assembly GCA_947650845.1). Classification (GTDB taxonomy): domain Bacteria; phylum Bacillota; class Clostridia; order Lachnospirales; family Lachnospiraceae; genus RGIG7193. Next base: position 1,052 of record CANSWW010000097.1, on the reverse strand, counting down.
ATTGCAGTAAAGCATGGCCCCGCGGGCCTCCTCCACCATGCGGGGGATCAGCTGATCCGCCGGTTCCTCCTCATCCCCGGTCAGGATGCCGATGACCAGCGCCAGGTTGACGCCCGTGACCAGGTGCGTGTTCTTCCTGCGGATCAGTTCCATCAGCTCGTTGTTGACGCTTCCGCCGAACATGTCGGTCATGACGATCACCTCGTCCTGCGGCGGCAGTGCGTCCAGGTCGTGGAGCAGGACGTCCTTGAAGTGCTCTTGTCCGGCTTCGGTTTCGTCAACATAGGCGCAGTAGTATTTCAGGTGCTGCTGCCTGCCGATGATTAGTTCCAGGGCGCTGGTAAACCCCTTGGAAAGATAGGCGTGCGATGCCAATACGTAATGCCTCATAACCTGGCCTTCTCCTTTCATTCTTATTGTCCATGTTCGCAGGACATGATGGGATACCCCTGCAGTGTTTCATCGATTTTGCGCGCGTTGCAAATTGGTATATTTCATAATCCAATTTGCATTTTTACTATACTAGATTCACATGAGATTGTCAAGAGGGTTTTTATACTTTTTTTGAAGCAGGCGCTATCGGAGGAGGCAGAGTTTTTGCGGGAACGAGAGTGACGCCTGGGTTTTGGCGCCTTTCCTGTCCGGGCCCGCTCTCGCTCCGTGCCGCTGCGTTTGTAACGGAGCGAGAGCAGTTTACTGACCTCGTCCTCTTACGCCCCCGTCGAGCAAAAAAGTTATTGACATAAATCCCGGCGCTACGTATAATAATAACAAGGGGTAGAGATGCCCGCAAAATAGTGTTCGCTCCCTGATATGCGGCTTATAAATGGTCAGGACTACAAATAGTGTTCGCTCCCCGATATGCGGCTTACAAATGTTCGGGATCAAAATGTTTGTGACGTCCTGCCGAAAGGCAGGGCGTTACTTTCTGTACGGGAGGTCTGCTTTATGGCACAAGCTCAGCTGTATTTTTTATCTAATCAATATTATCTTGACTTTCCAGACGATAAGCTTATGAAAAACAAGGACATAATCGACGGCATTCCGCACAA
>CANSWW010000096.1 GCA_947650845.1 uncultured Lachnospiraceae bacterium | reverse complement strand
TCAGGATTCGTTATACTCGTTATTCTCCTAATCATTGTTGAATATGCACCATCAAAATAAAATCCAAACTCTCTTTGCCTGAAAATGTCTGAATCAAAAAATCAGGCAAAGAGTTTCGATTTCCGCCACCTTTTTATCCTACAGGCTTGCAGAATCACAACCATTTTTCAAAGACAGCAAGTCTATTTCGCAGCTACCTCTACCATTTTCCCGCCAAACGTAACGCCATATTTAAAAACCGTATGAATTCCCTGCGCATGCAATTCCATATCATACCGCCGGTCCTCAATTTGCTGTAAAGCCATTTGCGCCAGCTTGCGCAGTTTTTCCGCGGAGCAATCTTTTTCTGCCTTCAGCTCAATCAGCACCCCGGGCAAATTGCCGGCCTTAGGCCAAAGGCAAATGTCATAACGTCCCTCGCCGGATTCCCGATTAGAGGTCACAAAATACTGCTCCATAGCGGCGCACAGCCCCAGCATAAGCCCATGATAAAAATTCTCGCCCATCGTATCAAAATAACTTGCCGATTGAAGAAGCAATTTCCTTATTTGGAATCGCAACCGCGTAAAACTCACTGCTGCCGATCAGCATGCGTTCACCCACCGGCTTCAAATAGCCCGCCATAAGCAGGAAACTATAGATGCTGGCCGCGTTACTATGAATCTCCGGATAAATCACGCTGGTATCAATCCTCGTGCGCACCACGTCTCCCAGAAGCAGCTTTCTCAGGTTTTCCATCGTCTCCACATCCGAGAGCGTCAAAATCTCATGGATCACATCGTTGCTCCCTGTAGACTGCCAAAAAGCCTTCGGCCGGCACTCGTGCCCAAAATAATTGATAACAGACCAGGGATTGAAGATTTCCGTCTGCCCAAATTGATAGCCGTCGTACCATTCGCAGATTTCCTCATACCGATCCGCCGCATGATAATACGCAGCCATTTCTTGGACCTCATCCACAGTAAAGCCAAAATACTCACTGTAGCGTTTATCCAAAACCGAGTTGATTTTTAAATTATTCAACCCGCTGAAAATACTCTCCTTTGCCACCCGCAGGATCCCTGTCATAAACCCAAAGGACAGATGCGGATTATCCTTCAGCCCGCCGGAAAACAGGTTGCGCATAAAGCCCGTAACCTTATCATAAAAACCATGGAGATGGCCCTGTTGAATGGGAATATCATACTCGTCTATGATAATCACAGGCGCCATCCCATAGTGCGCATCCAGCATCCGGGACAGATTCTGCAAGGCCATCATAACATCATTTTCGTCGGAAGTCCCGGCCAAAAAACGAACCAAATAGTCCTTTTCATAGGAATTGAGGCGCTCGCTGTCCAAAAGCTCCATGTGCCGCTTCAGCTCATTTTGCAAAACCTTGAATATAAGGTCATACGTCTCCTTCCATGTCTCACACTTAACATCCTTCAGGGTCATAAAAATCACGGGGTATTTGCCCTGATAATCCCGGTATGCCTTCCCGCACTTCCAAATCTTTTTATCCCTGAAATAGACCGCTGTGTCCCTGTCCGTCTTTTCAAAAAAACACGCAGCATATCCATGTTCAGCGTCTTTCCAAAACGGCGGGGACGGGTAAACAAGGATACCTTCGCCCTTTCGTCCAAAAAATCCCGGATCAGCAAGGTCTTATCCACATAAAAATAGTTTTCCTTGCGGATCGCCTCAAAATCCTGCTCGCCCAATGCTCACAATCCTTGCCATAATGACATCCCCCTCTCCCGCCCGATCTTACCCATATTCCCAAGAAATAATCGAATTCCCTTTACGGTATTTCCTTTTTCTCTAAGTATACCGGATTCCCTCCAATAATACAATAAAAAAGAACGACAGCCCGTCCGCCCCCGGCGCGCAATACGCCGAAAACCGCCGGGCCGCCGCCCCTGCTTCCATCTCCCACTCAAACCTATTTCACAATCGAAAACTGCCTTTTCGGGTTCTCATAAAGCATCTTATCAATGCACTCCCGCGAAATCCCCGCCTCCCGCATCCGGGGGACAAAAACCTCCAAAATATAATTATGCCCATACCCGCCGCCGTACTGCGGCCACATAGACGCGCGCCCATTATCGCCGCCCAGCATGATATGATCCTCATAACCAGCCTCGCACATCCCCTTAATCAGCTCAATCAGCACGCTGTCCGGCCAATATTTCGCCCGGCTCGGCCCGTCGTAGCCCAGAGTAACGCCCTGCGCCGCCATTCTCTTATGATACTCCAAATCCGGATTGCGATCCACATGCCCAAGCGTCACCCGCTTCGGATCCACGCCAAACTTCCTAACCAGCCCGATCACCTCCAGGCCCATCGTCCCGCGCTCCGTGTGGGTCGAAATCGGCGCGCCGGTCATAAGCGACGCCTTGCAGCCCGCCTCAATCGCCCGCAGCTCCATCGGCCGGATGCAGTTATAATGCGTCGCAAATTTAATCACCCCGGCCCTGGCCGCACTCCGCTTAACAATCGGCCCATTATAATTGTTAATCTCAATCCCGATCTCAATCTCGTCGGCAATCAAGCGCGCAATCTCGTCAACCTCATACTTATTCACCCAATGCTCCGCATCATAATAAATCCCCCTCTGAAAGCCGGTACAAGAAATAATATGCATCCCCGACGCCTCCGCGATCTCCCTCAACATCTCCACCTGGCGGCCGCAGTCAATCGGATTCATATCCGCCAGCGCGCCCCACCCGGCCGCTTTAGCCGCGCGCATCGCGTCGATCGCATAATCCACCCGGTCCAGCCGCAGATCGCGGTCCGCTTTCTCCTCGCCGCCCCCGATCGTAATCAAATGATCGTGATAATCCGTCGCGCCCAGCTCCTCAGGCCGGATGCTTCCCAATACGGTCTGAATATATTCCATCACGCCTCCCTCGCTTTCTCCATAAGCCGTTTCACATTCTCAACGTCAATCCGGTTCGTCGGCACGCCGCCCTTTTTCAGACAAGTAGCCACACAGCAGCCGTCGGCAACCCGCAAAATCCCCGCCACGCTGTCAAAATCCACCCCCGTGTTGGCAAACACCGCCGCCTCCCGCACGCACTCCTTCACGCTTCGCAGCTGCTCATACGGCGTCCGCGCGCCGGCCATCACGCCGGAAACGCAAAGCCCCTCCACCAAGGAACTCTTGACCGCCGTCCGCGCCCGCAGACAAATATCCCTGGTATCCAGACAGCTCGAAAATTCCGGCGCCAGATTCGTAAGGATCTTGACCCCGTCCGCGCCGATTTTATGGCGATAAGCCAAAATCCCCTCCGGATCCGGCGTCAAAAGCCCATAATCCCCGCAGTACGTCCCGCAGACGATCCCGCGGATAAAAGACGCCCCGGTCGCCCCGGCGACAGCCAGCGCCGCCTTCGGATCCCACTGGACATCCACGCCAAAAGGAATCCCCCCGGCATCCCTTCGCACCTCCTCAATAATGTGTGTCATAGACGCCACGATGTGCGGCCCCACCCCGACCGAATAAGGCTTGTCAAACTCATTGCAGAAAATCACGCCCGAAATCCCGCCCCTTACCAGACTCTCATAATCCCGCCTGGCATTCGCCGTCACGGCCGCAAGCCCCGCCTCCCGGTCATACGGCACCGTACCCGGCAGCGCCTGAATATGTACCATCCCAATCACCGGCTTCTGATTGCCAAATAATTCGTCCGTCCACACGTTCCCTTATCATCTCCTCTTTCCTGCCCCGATCCCCAAGGCATATTCTCCTCTCACTCCCGCCCCAGCGCCTCGCTGATCTTACCCTTCAAAACCTTCACATCCATAAAATTCGTAGTAGTAATCAATATCATACCCTCCCGCTCCCCAATCGTCCGGGCCAACGCCGGCGTCGTAATGCACACATCCGGCCGGCAGCCCTTAAACTGCCCCGCGTCAATATGCTTCACATCCGCCTCGATCCCCAGCTCCCGAAACGCCTTCTCCACCGTCATTTTCAAAAGCAGACTCGACCCCACCCCATTCACACACACCGCGTATACCTTCAACATGGCCTCTCCCTTCGTCCTGCCTCAATCCTCTTGGTCCGCAATAATAACCTCAATCCCGTGACTCTCCAGCAGGCTCTTGTCCTCCTGCGTGATCCGCTTGTCCGTAATCAGCTTGTCCGCCGTCTCCAGCCCGCAAAAAAACGCGTGGCGCGCAACGCCGATCTTAGTCGCATCCGCCAGGATAATCACCTCCTTAGCCCGCTCCACCAGCACCCGCTTGACCAGCGCGTCGTTCATATTAAACAACGTAAACCCGCAGTCAAACGAAATTCCCGCCACGCCGATAAACGCCTTATCCAAAATATACTCCTTCAGCGTGCGCACCGCATTATGCCCGATCAGCGACTTATCCCGACGGGAAACCTCCCCGCCCGTGCAGATAATGCTCACATCCTCGCTGTCCAACAGCTCGTTGACCACCGGCAGCGAAGCCGTCACCACATTCAAACCCTTCACATTCTTCAGATAACGCGACATCTCATAAGCCGTCGTCCCCACGTCCACCCCGATACAATCGCCCGCCGTAACATACCCGGCCGCCACCTTCCCGATCTTAGCCTTAATATCCTGCGAATAATCCTTGCGCGTATCAAACCGGAACTCATAGCCGACCTTCTCCTCATTGATAATCGCGCCGCCGTGTGACCGGATCACCAGCCCCTGCTTGTCCAGCAAATCCAAATCGCGGCGGATCGTCACCACGGTCGTCTCCAGCAGCCGGGCCAGCTCCTGGACCGAAACCGCCTTTTCTGTTCGAATTTTTTCCAATATTATTTTTCTTCTTTCTTCCGCTATCATATTTTCGTCTCCTTTTCTAGGAAACATATCATATTGGAACAAATAAGTAAAGAATACTACCGGAATTTTTTCACTTTTTCCATAAAGCGCCGCACGCGCTCCCCGTCCACCTCATTATAAAACTGCCCGTCCCTCTTAAAAAACGTCCCGGTCACGCAGCCGTCCGCCACCGCCAGCTGCTCCTCCACATTATCAAGCGTCACGCCCGTATTGACAAACACCGCCGTATCCGGAACCACCCGCTTCACGCGCCTGAGCACCTGCGTATCCGCCGCCGCCCCCGCCGTCAACCCCGAAACGCACAAAGCGTCGGGCCGGTTATTAAACACCGTCGAACGGGCGATCGACTCAATATCCCGATCCGCCAAATACCTCGCCGCCTCCGGCACGATATTAAAAAGCGCCTTGACGCCCCCGGCCCCCACGCCGTGCTTATGACGAACCGTCTCCCCGTAATCCGTATCCCAAAGCCCAAAATCACTCGCATAGACCCCGGTAAAAATTTCCCGCACAAAACGCGCGTCCACCGCCGCCGCCAAATCAAAGCTCTTGCAAGGATCCCACAGCACGTCCACCCCGTAAGGAACCCGCAGCTCCGGCATCAGCTCCCCGATCACCCGCGCCATAGCCGCGATCGTAACCGGCTTCACCCTCGTCAAATACGGCAGACTAAACTCATTCGAAAACATCACCGCGTCCACGCCCCCGTCCTGGAGCGCCCGCAGATCGCGCCGCGCCCGTTCGACGACCCCTGCCATTCCCCCCTCCCCGTCATAATCCGGATCGCCCGGCAGCGGCAGCAGATGGCACATCGCAATCACCGGCTTCTCCACGCCCAACACTTCCTTCATCCACATCCTCGCATTCCTCCTTTTCCCATATTCCCAAATCTCCTACGCACATGCAGGATCTCCTCCTTATCGCCCATGTTCCCAAGACAAAATCGAATCCCCTTGCGCTATTTCCTCCCTACTCCTCCACAAAATACCTCCGCAGCAGCACGCAGGCCAGCCCGTAAATAACCGCCAGCACCGCCACGAAAAACCACACGTTGCCAACCGCCTTCATCACCGCCGTCAACAGCATCATCGTCGTCCCAAAATCCGTATTCCCATACGTGGCCCCCAGCGTGCCCAGGCCCGACATCGTCGTAAACAATACGCCGCCCAAAATCTGCACAATCCCAACAACCAGGCCGCCGAAAAACGCCGCCCTCCTGCCGCCGTACTTAAAGCCAAACACGCCCGCAATCCCGCCGTCAAAGAACGTCGCAATAATCCCCGGGATCATCAACGTCGCGGACCCCGTCGCCAGCAGCACGAAAAAGCCCACAAACTCGCCCAAAAAAGCTCCCAAAAACCCCAGCACCGAAGCAAACGGCGCCAACGGATAAAACACCGGCATGTCCACGCTGGGAACCGCGCCCGGCACCAGCTTGTCCGAAATCCCCTTAAACGCCGGCACCAGCTCCGCAATCATCATCCGCACGCCCGCCAACAGCACCACGATGCCGACGGTAAAGCTCGCGCCCAGCTCAATCGTAAAGACCACCCAGTTCGTCGCGCCCGCCGCCTCCTGGATCGCCTCCCGCCCGGCCAGCAGACAGCCGCCGCCCAGCACGATCGTCATCAACAAACAAGTCACGACCGTCGAATCATTAAACAAACGCGTCAACGAATGAAAACGCCCGTTCGCCTCCTCATCCTCCTCGCCCTCCTCAAACAGCCTCGGGTTCTTCGCGTCATAATGCCCCAGCAGCATGCCGATCCGCGAGCTAATCACCGCCGCCATACCCGAAATATGCCCCAGCGTAAACCCATTCCCGGCAAACGCCTTCGAATACCGGTACGTCCAGGCCGGCATCACCGTCCAAAACACCCCGCAGAACAAGCTGCAAACGATCAACAGCTGCGTCCCCTCCACGCCAAAAAACCAATTCGCCAGCCACACCGTCAACGTAGCAAAAGCCAGCATCGTGTGCGCCGTCAAAAAAACCACCTTCAGCGGGCCGAAACGAGCCAGCAGAATATTGATCAAAAAACCAAACAGCATGACCGTCGGCACAATCGCCACCAGCTCCGGAATCGCCGTGTTAATCGCCGCCATGCCCGAATAATTCTCGGTAATAATACCGGTCACGCCAAAAGTCGCCTTCAGCATCTCCATGACCGGCTTATAAGCCGCCTGTAACAGCGTAGAGCCCTGCTTCAAAATCATCACGCCCACCACCGCCTTTACGACCCCCATCACGACGTCGATCGGCTTCTTTTTCTGCAAAAGCAGACCGATCAGGACGACGATTCCCATGACCAGCTCAATCTGCCCGGCAATGGTCTTAAATACGTTTGTTATCATAGCCATGATACCCCTCCTCTTTTCTGCCGCCGTAGCCCGGCGGCGCGTGTACGATTAACAGATATTGTTCTCAATCAACTGCGCCAAATCCCCGATCCAACGCTCCAAAAACCTTCTTCCCTTCTGCGCGGTCGCCTTCGTCGCGTCCCCGAAAATACCGCTCTCGCAAAACGTAATCCACGGAACCGGACGGATATTCACATCCCCCGGCGCCTGCGGATATTCGCAGACCGCCTTCTCCATATCCACGCTCTCCGGACAAATCGCCAGCACAATCGAAGTCTCGATCTCCGCCGCATGGAAACCGCTTCCGTTCCAGAGCTCCGTCTCCATCACATCCTTCCCGTGCTTTTTCAAATCCATATAACTGAGATAGTAGACATTCGCGTAGCCGCTTTCATCCAACAACTCCCTGGCGGCGATCTTCGCCGGAGCCGCGTTCCCCCAGTGGCTGGCAAACAGGATCACATTGCGCACGCCCTTACGCTCCAGCGACGTGACAATATCCTTCACCACCTCGATAAACGTCCTCTCTCTGAGGGAGATCGTCGCCGGAAAATCCTTCGCCGACCATACCTGGCCGTAGGGCAGCACCGGCAGCGCCACGCAGCCCGTCCTCTCCGCCAGCACCCCCGCCACATACTCCCCCACGATGTTGTCCGTGTTAAGCGACATGTGGTAGCCGTGCTGCTCGAACGACCCTAACGGCAGAATCACCGCGCGGGCCTCCCTCATCCGTTCCTCCGCCTCTTTCCAGGTCATCCCCGCAAGGATGGTTTTATTCATGCGCCCTCCTTTCCGTATGTCCGTGTTCCCCAGACATAGTAATGTCCCTTTGCGACGTTTCCTCTGTTTGTCCGTGTTCCCCGGACATGATGCCATACCCTCGCTCTGTTTCTTTTTTGTTCGTTTAGAAATAAATCCGTCGGCCTTCTTTTTATTCCTTGCCTTTAATATATCTTTTTCTTTCCTTTTTGTCAATATATATTTTCTATTTTGTTCTTTTATATTTCTTTTTCTTTCGTTTCTCTCTCCTTTCTGCCCTCCACAGCCCTCCTCTCCACAACACTTCCCTCCACAGCCTTCCTCTCTACAGCCTTCCTCTCCACAACATTCCCCTCCACAACATTCCCCTTCACAGCATCCTCCTCCACAACATTCCCCGCCAACAAATCCCCCGCCCCATAACCAGCTTCTACCCGGCAAATCCCCCTCTCTAAATTCCGATCAGACCACGCCCCTCTGCAAAACAGCCCGCAGAACCTGCATATGGATACAGACAATAGCGCAGAATAGGTACGCCGCCTTATTCGCGGAAATATTGCAAAACAACCGCCTCTCTTTTTTGTGCAAAAATAGAGAGGAAAAATAAAAGAATAAGCCTTATAATAATAAAAGCGAATTCATATCCATAAACAATATACGCAGATAAGGAGGAATCTCATGGAATGGGTTGAACGACTAAACCAAAGCATGAATTATATCGAAGAGCATCTAACAGATGAAATTGACTACGAACAACTCGGGCGGATCGCCTGCTGCTCCGCCTACCACTATCAAAGAATGTTTACCTATATGGCGGGCATCACCCTGGCCGAATATATCCGCAGAAGAAAAATGTCCTTAGCGGCGGTAGACCTGCAATGCGGAGAGGAACGAGTTATTGATATCGCGCAGAAATACGGCTACCGTTCCCCGACCGCATTTAACAGGGCGTTCCAGTCCTTTCACGGAATCGCCCCCTCGTCCGTAAAAGACAAGGGCGTATCCGTAAAATCTTTTTCCCCCATTGTATTTAAAATTGCTGTAAAAGGAGCCGCAGAAATGAATTACCGAATCGAAACAAAAGAAGCCTTCCGCATAATCGGCATATCCGCACCGCTTAACCAGGAAATCGAAAAAAACTTTATGGTCGTGCCCAAAATGTGGCAGGACGCCGTCGAAAACGGAACCATACAAAAATTGGCAGGAAGGATGGATGCGCCGCCCATGGGCCTTTTAGGCGTAAGCGCCTGCAATGACGAAGAACAATGGAAATACTTCATCGCCGTTTCCAGCACCAAAGCAAGCGGTGAATTCGAAGAATACACCGTGCCGGCGTCTACCTGGGCCATCTTTTCCGG